>JALYPB010000359.1 GCA_030856585.1 Gemmatimonadota bacterium
CCGGTACCCTGACGATCGACTGGATCTCGCCGGTGTCGGGATGGTACTGAAACCGGGTGCCAAAGATATGATCCGCGGGCACCAGCCCTTCGAGGGCCGAGGCGATGACCTCCTCGGGCGCGGCCGAGATGACGTAGAATTCGAACTGGAAACCATCGAGCGATTCCAGCAGGCTGGAGAGCAGATGGATGTTTCGCTTCAGACGAATCTGCTTGCCAACCTTCCGCAGGTCCTCACGCCTGACCCTGCGATACTCCGGGTCGTGCAGCAGCAGGTACGCCAGCTCGGCGCCCTGCTGCACCAGATGCATCCGCGACAGTCCAGCACACTTCTCGACGAATCCGGAGATGCCCAGCATCTCGCTCAGAGCGATTCCGGAGTCGTTGAAGCTCAACGTCTGATCGAAGTCGCTCACCAACAGGTACCGCTTCATACCGGCCTCCCGCTCCTGGATCCTGCCCTGGGGCATATACACCGTACCCACTAGCGGCTCTCCAATGCGACCGACCGTGCCCGATACGCCATGGACCGCTTGACGCTCTGCGCGTCGGCGAACGACTCCTCCAGCGGCACGACATGTGGGCGGGCGAACTCGGCCTGCACTCCGAGGAGCTCGGTCGGAGGCAGTCCGACGGGGCTCGACTGGGCGGCGAATCTCATCTGGGCGCTGAGGCTCGGTGCGCTGGCCAGGCTTGCCAGCCCGATGACGCCGGACGAGATGACGGTTGCGAAGCTTCGGTAGTGCATGACTACTCCCTTGGTGTTCCATGAACCCGGGCTCATCCCGGATGACGACTAACGATGCCGCTCGAACCTCCTGCACCTCTCACAAGCGGGTCACGGTCTCGCAACGCAGCTCGGAAGAATGCGGATTCCCAAGAGCAACGCTTATGCCACGCGGGTCACGCGGGGATCGGCCCGCGGGGGCTGTAACCCGATACCGCGACGTCAGTTGGCTACAGGATTGTCGGAGTGAGGAGAGCAATCTTACAAAGTTGCAGGATTGGCGGAACGGCCCTACTTCCTCAACAGTGCGAGCCTGACGGCATCCAGGACGATGTGGAGGTCCTCAAGCTTGTTGATGAGCGGCACCCCCCGCTGCTCCAGGGGATTGTGCACCATGGGATCGCGGGCGGCGCCGGTTAGGAATACCACACGGTGCTTTAGGTGCGGGGCCACCGCCATCAGGGCATCGTAGAAATCGAGTCCATTGCCATCCGGCATGAGGAAATCACTGACCACCGCCGCGATGTCCGCATCCAGCGCGACTGCCTCCAGCGCCTCTCGCGCGGACTCGGCCTCGCTCACGGTCAGACCCCCTTTCTCGAAGATCTTCCGTAAGGCCCGCCGGATCGCACTTTCGTCGTCGACCAGCAGAACTGTCGCCATGCAGAGGCCCGCTCAGGGGATGACACAACATCGCGGTGCGCAGAATCTTGCGGGTATTGGCGCGGTCTGCAACGGCAGGGGTTCTTGCGATCCGACGGCAAAATTGACCCTGGGGACGGCGTCAGGGTAGATTCCGTCCCACGATGAGCCAGATTACAGTCGAAAAAACCGGTGAGGATTCCGCCTCGAAATCACTCCGGGTCACCGTACCGGTGGACCGGGTCCGCGAGGCCGAGGCCCGCGCGCTGAAGTACTACTCCCAGCGTGCCCGGCTCCCCGGGTTCCGGCCGGGCAAGGCCCCCGATACCGTCGTGCGCAAGCGGTTCGGCGACGCCATTCGCCAGACGGTGCTGGAGGAAGTCATCCGAGAGAGCTGGGAAACCGCCAAGACCAACGAATCGCTCAAGCCGATCACCGATCCCTCCATCCGCAATCTCAAGTTCGAAGACGGAAGCCCCATCGAGTTCGAGCTGCACGTCGAGGTGCGTCCCGAGCTCACGCTCGCTCGTGTGGGCGGATTCAAGGTGGAGCGGCGGGAGGCTGTGGTTCCGGAGAGCGCTGTCGACGAGCAGCTGGCCCGGCTCCAGGAGCAGAAGGCCACGTGGATCCCGGTCGAGGGCGAGAAGCCTTCGCCCGGCCAGATGGTGCGGGTAGAGGTGGCTCCCATCGAGAACGGCGTGGCGGGGGCGGCGCAACCGCACGACCTGGTCCTGGGCGACAATCAAACGATCCCGGAGCTGGAGGAGCGGATCATGTCGCTGCTCCCGGGCGAGAGCACCGAGTCAGAGGTAAAGTTCCCCGACGACCATCCGGATGAGTCGCGCCGGGGAAAGACCCGGCAGGTTCGCATCGCGCTGCATGAAGTGAAGCGGCAGGATCTGCCCCCGCTGGACGATGCGCTGGCCCGCGAGGTGGGAGAGTTCGAGAGCCTGGACGCGCTCCGGGCCGCGGTACGGCAAGACCTGGAGCGGGAATCCGCCCGGGAGGCCGATGCCGGGGTCCGCCGGGACCTGATCGCCCAGCTGGTCGAAGCCAACAACATCGAGGCGCCTCACTCGCTGGTACACCGGCTGATGCACGGCTATGCCGAGATGTACAAGGTGCCGGAGGACCAGCTCCCTGCGTTCGAACAGCAGTTTCATCAGATTGCCGAGACCCAGGTCAAGCGCGACCTGGCCCTCGATGCCTTGGTGGAAGCCCACGGACTCCGGGCTACCGAGGCCGAGCTGGATGAGCGGATCAACACCATGGCCGGCGCGCGCGGCGTGCCCGCCGGCCAGATCTATGCGTCGCTGGAAAAGTCCAAGCGTCTGGGCGAGCTGGAGCGCGCCATTACCGAGGAGAAGGTCTTCGATTTCCTCCTCACGCAGTCAACCGTGGAAGAGGTCAAGTCTTGATCATGGCTACACTGTATCCGCCGTACATCATCGAGCGTTCTAGCCGGGGCGAGCGCACCTACGACATCTTCTCGCGGCTGTTGATGGACCGCATCGTGTTTCTCGGCGCGCCGATCAACGATGATGTCTCGAACATCATCATCGCCCAGCTGCTCTTCCTCGAGGCCGACAATCCCGACAAGGACATTTACCTGTACGTGAATTCGCCGGGCGGGGTAGTGTCGGCTGGAATGGCCATCTATGACACTATGCAGCACCTTCGAGCGCCGGTGAACACGATCTGCATGGGCATGGCCGCCTCGATGGGGTCGTTCCTGCTGGCCGCGGGCGCCAAGGGCAAGCGGAGTGCCCTGCCCCACTCCCGGATCATGATCCACCAGCCGTCGGGTGGCGCCCAGGGCACCGCATCCGACATCGAGATCCAGGCCCGTGAGATCCTCTATCTCCGCTCCAAGATGAACTCCCTTTACGCCTTGCATACCGGCCAGCCGATCGAGACCATCGAGCGGGACATGGACCGGGATCGCTTCATGAGCGCGGAAGAGGCCAAATCGTACGGGATCATTGATAGCGTGTTTACTCCGCGAAAGGACCTGGTTCCGCACAAGGACGGGAAGGACGCCAAGGAGACTTGACGCTCAGGGTGCCCGGGGGCAGCTTTACCGGCACCCTTCACCTCATCACGACTCGGCTCCATGTCCAACGACAAGCACCTCCGCTGCTCCTTCTGCGGAAAATCGAAGGATTCCGTCCGGAAGTTCATTTCCGGTCCGTCGGTCTACATCTGCAACGAGTGCATCACTCTTTGCAATGAGATCCTGGCGGAGGACGAAGAGCGCGAGGTTGC
>JALYPB010000361.1 GCA_030856585.1 Gemmatimonadota bacterium
GGCCTCGGGAGCATCGTCGACCAGCAGCAGCCGGACTGGTACCACAACGCTCAGCATGGATCTCCTCGACCAGGGTACTGCCAGGGGCGTCAGGGGGGGCCGGGGGCTTTGCAGCACCGGGAGAGACTCGCAGGAAGGATCGGATGAAGTGTCCCCCAACTTGATGGGGGTAGACCGCCCCGGCGCGGCGAGTTAATATCTCTGGTAGCAGCCGTTCCTTACCGTCGTAAAGGTTCCGCCGTCGCAGACCGACAACTCTCTCGGCAGCATATCATCACGGACGGGGTGACGCCAAAGCAGTGTTGCACCGGCGTCGCGCCGAACTCGAAAGGTCGAGCGTGCCGAATTCTGAAGGACACCGCAGCACTACCACACTCGAGCCCAGCCGGATTCGGGTAATTCAGCAGCGCCTGGAGAACAATTTTTACAACGAGGCGCCTGCCTCGGAACGAATTGCCGTCGGTGTGCTTGCCGACCTGAGACACCTCGACGAAAGCTCGGCCGCCTTTCCCCATTAAATCGTCGGCGCTCCATGGACCGGCAGCTCATTTCCAGCGGTGCTCCGTGGGAGTCGATTGTCGGCTACTCCCGCGCGGTCCGGGTGGGAAACAGCGTTCACGTCTCCGGCACCACCGCTACCGGGACTGACGGCAGGATCGTCGGCCCCGGAGATCCCTACGCCCAGACAGTTCAAGCGCTCAAGAACATCGACACCGCTCTCCGCGCCGCCGGAGCTTCGATGTCCCACGTGGTGCGCACCCGCATGTTCGTAACCAATATTGACCAGTGGGGCGATATCGGGCGGGCGCACAGTGAGGTCTTCGGCAGCATCCGGCCTGCGGCCACGATGGTCGAGGTCAAACGGCTGATCTCTCCGGATATGCTGATCGAGATCGAGGCCGAGGCGGTGGTGCCGTGAGCGGGCCGCAGCGGTTCACCCAGATCGACGCATTCACCGATCGCCCCTTCGCCGGCAACCCGGCTGCAGTGTGCCTGCTACCTGCCCCACGGGACGAGCGCTGGATGCAGCAGGTCGCTTCGGAGATGAACCTGGCGGAGACGGCGTTTCTGGTTCGGCGAGCGGAGGGTTACGACCTCCGGTGGTTCACTCCGGCCGCCGAGGTAGACCTCTGCGGGCACGCGACGCTGGCCAGCGCGCATCTGCTTTGGGAAGAACGGCACCTGGATCCGGCGGAAACGGCCACGTTCCTCACCCGCAGCGGTGTCCTGACGGCCAAACGACAGGGGGACATGATCTGGCTGGACTTCCCGGCCACGCCCGTACGACCAGCCACCATGCTGCCCGACCTCGAGCGCGCCGTCGGCGCGCCGATCAAGTACCTGGGCCAGACGGCCTACGACTATTTCATCGAGATCGAGTCGCACGCTGCAGTTCGAGCGTTGAACCCCGACCTGATGATGCTGGGCCGCCTGCCGGTTCGCGGCGTCGTGGTCACCGCTCTGTCGGATGACGGAAAACATGACTTCGTCTCCCGATTCTTCGCGCCGAGCCAGGGTATACCGGAGGATCCGGTGACCGGCTCGGCACATTGCGGTTTGGGACCATTCTGGGCGGCGCGGCTCGGCAGGAACGACCTGAGCGGCTACCAGGCATCGCCGCGCGGCGGCACTGTGCTGGTGCGGGTGGCCGGCGACCGGGTGCACCTCGGTGGCCATGCGGTCACCGTGCTCCGGGGCGAGCTCCTGCACTGACCGGCATGAATCCCCTCGAGGCGCTGGAAACCTTGGACCTCCGGGTCGGCCGCATCCTCCGGGCGGAGCCCAACACCCGGGCCCGAAAACCATCCTACAAACTCTGGATCGATTTTGGTCCTCTGGGCGAGAAGACCTCGAGCGCGCAGCTGACAGCGCGTTACCAGACCGACCAGCTGATTGGCCGGCTGGTCGTGGCCGCCGTAAATCTTGGTGTGCGGAGCATCGCCGGTTTTCAGTCTGAGGTGCTGGTCCTGGGCGTGCCCGATGAGGCGGGTGAAGTCGTGCTGCTTGCGGTGGAGCGGGAGGTGCCGGTCGGCGGGAGGGTTTATTAGAGGTCGAGATAAGCGGTCAAGATACACGTCTAGGAAAAACGTCTACGACTTCTTATAGGCATGAGCCAGAGGTCTTTATCTTGACGTCTCTATCTTGACGCCTTCACCTCGACATTTTCTAGACTCCTTCTACTGCTTCGCCGAGTCGGTCGGCGCGGGCCGGACCACCAGCCCGGTGACTTCGCCATCGCGGGCCAGGCTCCATTCGATCAGGATCGGATGTTGTGCCTTGTTGAAG
>JALYPB010000362.1 GCA_030856585.1 Gemmatimonadota bacterium
CCCAGGGCCGCCCCGCCGGCCAGAGACCTGAGATAAAAGGGAGACCATAATGGGACTGATCCTCGCATGGCTGCTCGGGGTGCCGCTGGGTATCATCGTGCTCCTGTTTGTCTTCGGCATCGGCCGCTGAGCCCGAAAAAAATCGAGACTCAAACATAGGGACCTTCCTGGAGGGTCCCTATTGTTTTTTAGATGGCGTGACTTTCCGCGACCACGGTGACGCTCGCTCCCGCACGCGAAGACATTCTCCGCAGACCTCGGTAGACCGCCTCCCAATCAGAGCCATCCACGAAACCGCCACGGACCAGAACGACGTTCCTTGCCGCCGCGTCAGATGTGATTCCGGGCATCATCATTGCCTGCAACCTCGACTTATGCCCGAGCGACGCCAATCTGACCCCCAGAGGGATGCGCCCGACCTGACCGAGTTGCAGAACGCGACCGGTGGGGCAGCCCCGGTGGCGTCCAACCGTACCCTCCCCTTCGGCAGCGTCGCGCTGGCCACCGCGCTCTACGCCGTGGCCTACCTGGTGTGGGAGCAGAGTGGCTGGGGCAGCACCGCGGTGCGGGACCTGGTCGGCAACGTGGGATTCATGCCGATCAACCTCACCGTGCTGGCCCTGTTCTTCCTCGCCTCCAGGCAGGAGCTCCTGGATCCGTCGGTGCGCCAGGCACTCCGACTGCTCGCGCTCGGCGGGGCGATGGTGTTCACCGGCAACGCCATCTCGACCGGATACGTTCTCACCCTGAACGAGAGTCCGCCGGTATCGTGGGCCGACCTGTTCTACCTGTCGGATTCACTGCTCACGCTCACCGCGCTCCTCTCGTTCCCGCTGGCGCGCCGCACCCGGCTGGAGCGGTGGAAGTTCCTGCTCGACGGCGCGATGGTGCTGGTCGGCGGCGCCGTGGCGATCTGGTTCTTCTCGGTCCGCCCCACGGCCGCGTCTCCGGGGAGCAGCTTCGTCGTCACCCTGCTGGCGTTCGCCTACCCGCTGGCGAGCATGCTGGTGCTGCTCGGCGTCACCACGGTGCTGTTGCGCCGGCCGATCGACGGCAACCGTCTGGCGTTCCGCCTGCTGGTGGCCGGCGTGGCGGTGGGCGTAGTCGCAGACCTGACCTTCAATCTGGTGCAGCTCGAGCTGGGCAGCCGGAGCGCGAGCTGGGCCGACGCCGTCTTCCTGCTCTGCTATGTGATGCTGATCGGCAGCGCCGAGCTCTACTGGCGCCGGCCCGTCGCCCAGGGTTCGGCCCGGCCGATGCCCTACACCCGGATGCAGCCGATCAGCCCGCTGCCCTACCTCGCGGTCGGCACTACCTACGCGCTGCTCCTGGTCGTGGCGCTCCGCCCCTGGAAGGATCCGATCAGCGGGCTCGCCATCGGGGCCCTGCTGGTAACCGGCCTGGTGGTCCTGCGACAGCTCCTGGCCGTGCGGGAGAATGTGCGGCTCCTCGCCGACCATGCCGCCCGTCAGACCGAGGCCCGGTTCCGCTCGCTGGTACAGCACTCGTCCGACGTCATCATCGTCACCCGGGCGGACGGCACCATCCGGTTCGTGAGCCCCTCGGTTACCCGGGTGTTCGGCTACGAGCCGATGGCAATGCTGCGCCAGGCCCTGTCCGAGCTGCTCCACCCCGATGACCGGGAGCGGGCGGCCATATTCTTCCGCAACGCGGCGCTGACGCCGGGCGTCACCGGCCCGGTCGAGTGGCGCTTCCGCCAGACGGACGGCTCCTGGATGCACGCCGAGATCCTCGCCACCAACCTGCTGCACGACGCAACCGTGAAAGGGGTGGTGCTCAACACCCGCGACGTGAGCGAACGGCGCCGGCTGGAGGAGCAGCTGACCCACCAGGCGTTTCACGATCCGCTCACCGGGCTGGCCAACCGGGCCCTGTTCCGCGACCGGGTGAGCCACGCGCTGGCGCTGGCGCAGCGGCGCGGGAGCCCGGTGACGGTCCTCTTCCTCGACCTCGATGACTTCAAGAAGGTGAACGACAGCCTGGGCCACGGGGAGGGCGACCGGTTGCTCATCTCCGCGGCCGAGCGGTTCCTGGCCTGCGCCCGGAGCGCCGACACGGTGGCGCGGCTGGGTGGCGATGAGTTCGCCATCCTGATCGAAGGGGCCGACGGCAGGGACGGTCTCCCCGACCGTCTGGCCGCCGCCATGTCGCACCCGTTCTCGCTCAGCGGCCAACAGGTGCGGGCCACGGTGAGCATCGGGGTGGCCTCCGCGTCCTCCGGTGACAGCGCGGACGACCTGCTTCGGAACGCGGACATGGCGATGTACGCCGCCAAGCGGCACGGCAAGGGCCGCGCGGAGACGTACGAGTCGCGGATGTATTCCGACATCCGCGAGCGGCTCGACCTCGAGGCCGCGCTGCGGGCCGCGATCGAGCGGCAGGAGCTGATGCTGTTTTACCAGCCGATCGTCAACCTGCAGACCGGCGGCATCCACGGCGTGGAGGCGCTGGTCCGGTGGGACCACCCACAGTTCGGCCGGCTCCCGCCGCAGCAGTTCATCCCGCTGGCGGAGGAGACCGGCCTCATCGTGCAGCTGGGGTCCTGGGTACTGGGAGAGGCGTGCCGGCAGCTCCAGGCCTGGCGGGCGGCGCATCCGGGCCTCTCGCTCGCGATGGCGGTGAACATCTCGGGCCGGCAGCTGCAGGGCTCGGGACTCACGGACACGCTCCGCCAGACGCTCACGTCGTCCGGCGTCGATCCGTCGTCGGTGGTACTCGAGATCACCGAAAGCGTGCTGATGCAGAAGACCGATGCGGTGCTCGAGCGGCTGCAACAGCTCAAGAGCTTCGGTGTCCGGCTCGCCATCGACGACTTCGGCACCGGGTACTCGTCGTTGAGCTACTTGCAGCGCTTCCCGATCGATATCCTCAAGATCGCCAAGCCGTTCGTGGAGGAGGTGGGCGAGGGAGCCGAC
>JALYPB010000371.1 GCA_030856585.1 Gemmatimonadota bacterium
GACCATATCCGCGGTGACGAATTCCGCCTTGCCGATGGCCGCTACCAGAATGTCGGCCTGGCGTGTTACGGCCGGCAGGTCGCGGGTACGCGAGTGGCACACGGTCACCGTGGCATCGCCACCCGGCCCCTGCTGAATCAGAAGGTTGGCCATCGGCTTGCCCACGATGTTCGAGCGGCCCACAATGACGGCGTGCGCCCCCTTCGTCTCGACGCCGGAACGAATCAGCATCTGCTGCACGCCGTAGGGGGTGGCAGGCCGAAACGCGGTCTTGTCGCCGGTGACCAGCTTGCCGACGTTGACCGGATGGAATCCGTCCACGTCTTTGCCGGGATCGATCCGCTGCAGCACTTTCTCGCTGTTGATGTGCTTGGGCAGGGGTAGTTGGACCAGTATCCCGTGGATCGCGGGGTCCGCATTGAGCCGATCCACCGTCGCCAGGAGTTCGGTCTCGGAGGTCTCGGCCGGCAGCCGGAGCGTCACGGAATGCATTCCGGCTTCCTCGCAGGCCTTGCCCTTGGATCGGACATACACCGCGCTCGCCGGGTCTTCTCCCACCAGCACGGCGGCCAGTCCGGGCTTTCGCCCGGTACCACTCAGCCGCGCCACCTCGGCGGTAACTTCTTCTCGAATTGCCTTTCCGATCGCCACGCCGTCGAGTACCCGGGCGCTCATCGGGCGAAATCCACCGCGCGGGTTTCCCGGATCACCACTACCTTGATCTGCCCGGGATACTGGAGCTCGCCCTCGATCTTTCGCGCGATCGACTCGGAAAGCTGCGCAGCGGCGCCGTCATCGATGCGGTCGGGGGTGACCACCACCCGGATTTCGCGTCCGGCCTGAATCACGTTGCTCTTCTCCACACCGGGGAACGCATTGCAGATCTCTTCCAGCCGGGTCAGCCGTTTGACGTAGCTCTCGAAGGCCTCGCGCCGAGCGCCCGGCCGCGAGCCGCTGATAGCGTCGGCCGCCTGGACCAGCACCGACTCGGTAGATTCGTGCGGCACGTCGTCGTGATGAGCCTGGATACAATTGATCACCGCCGCGCTCTCCCCATATTTGCGCGCCACTTCGACACCCAGCTCGACGTGTGTTCCCTCGCTGTTGTGGGTGAGCACCTTGCCCACGTCGTGCAGCAGTGCGCCCCGCTTGGCGAGCAGAACGTCGACGTGCAGCTCGGCGGCCATCGTGCCGGCCAGCCAGGCGGTTTCCTTCGAGTGCTCGAGAATGTTCTGGCCGTAGGAGGTACGGTAACGCATCCGGCCGATCAGCTTGATCATCTCCGGATGCAGCCCATGGACGCCGGTGTCGTATGCTGCCTGTTCGCCCAGCTCGACCAGCTGGGTCTCCAGCTCGGCCCCCATTTTCACGACGATCTCCTCGATCCGGCCCGGATGGATGCGGCCGTCAACAATCAGGGCCTCGAGGGAACGGCGAGCCACTTCGCGCCGAATGGGATCGAAGCAGGAGATGATCACGGTGTCCGGTGTGTCGTCGATGATGACATCGACTCCAGTGGCGGTTTCGAAGGCGCGGATGTTCCGCCCCTCGCGCCCGATGATGCGGCCTTTCATCTCGTCGCTCGGCAGGGCGACGGCAGCCACCGTGCTCTCCGCGGTGTGCTCAGCGCCCAGCCGCTGGATCGCCATGGAGATGATACGTCTCGCGTCGCGGTCGGCGCTGCGGCGCGCCTGCTCCTTGATGTCGCGCACCAGGGCAGATGCCTGACCCCGGGCCTCGTCCTCGATCCGCTGGAGGATCTCCCGCCGCGCATCCTCGGCGGTCAATCCGGCAATCCGCTCCAGCTTGATCCGCTGCTCCTGAGCCAGCCGGTCGGCTTCTCCCTCCCGGCTTCGGAGGCTCAGCTCCCGCTGGGTCAGCGCCTCCTCGCGGTGAGCCGATCCACGCTCCCGGAGATCGATCTCCTCCAGCTTCCGGTCCTGGGTCCGAGCCCGCTCCTCGGCCCGGCGCTCCAGCCGGTCCCACTCCTCACGGCGGCGGAGGATCTCACGATCCAGCTCTTCCCGCAGCTTGAGGGTTTCCATCTTGGCACTGAGGAGGAGATCGGCCTTGGCTGCCTCGGCGTCGCGCTGGCCGTCTGAGCGGATGCGCTCGGCGTCCGCCCGGGCAACGGTGAGAATACCAGTGGCGCTGCGCCGCTGATTGCGGGTGTAGAGCAGGATGAACAGGAGGGAGCCGGCAAGCGCGGCGGCAACTCCCGCGAGGACCGGCAGGAGGAGAGACTCGGGCATTATGGTTCTCCTCTCAGGAGGCTGCGCGAGTACCGCGCTTGGCCGGTGGGAGAAGCCGCGCCAGATCGTCCGCCATGGCGG
>JALYPB010000411.1 GCA_030856585.1 Gemmatimonadota bacterium
CACCCTGAGCGCAGCGAGGGGGCCATCAAACGAGCCTGGCCCCTTCGCTGCGCTCAGGGTGACATTCTTTCTGTTTGTAGTTGCTGTCCCGCTGACCCGCCGACCCGCTGTCCCGCCTACGCCCCGCTCACCTTCCGCCAGCCCCGGGTTTCCTCCAACGGAGCCACGGCCACTCCCTCCTCCCGCAGCCGGTTCACCTGCCACACCTCGAGGCGCACCACGAACTCGTAATCCGTCTCGGTCTGGCTGCGCGCGAGAACCTCCCCATCGCGATACAACGCCGCGACGCGGGCGCCGTCGGCCAGCGGCACCCTGACCCTGACTGTTGGCCGCCCCACCCGTTCCAGGTCCCGCAGCGCGGCCTTGAGCGGAGCCAGGCCGTCGGTACGCATGGATGTCGCCGGGATGCCGGTCGGGTGGAGCGCGCGTGCGCGCGCCGTGAACGAGGCTGGATCGGTGACGGCGTCCATCTTGTTGAACACCGGAATCAGGGGGCGATCTGCCAGTTCGAGCTCGGCGAGCACCTTATCCACCACGCGCATCTGGCCCTCCCAGTCCGGGTGGCTGGCATCCACCACATGGAGCAGGACATCGGCTCCCCGCACCTCCTCGAGGGTCGCGCGGAAGCTGGCCACCAGGTGGTGGGGCAGCTTCCGGATGAAGCCGACGGTATCGGTGACCCGCGCCCGCTGGCCTTCGCCCAGATCCACCTCGCGAGTCAGCGTATCGATGGTGGCGAAGAGACGGTCCTCCACCACAATCTCGTGCTGTCCCGAGAGGCCCCGGAGAATGCTGGACTTGCCCGCGTTGGTATAGCCGACGAGGGCGGCGCTGAGCATGGGATCCCGGCCGGCACGAAGATTCTCGCGGTGCTTCTCGACATCTTTCAGCTTGGCCTTGAGTCCCTGGATCTTCTGCCGGATGGCCCGCCGGTCGGTTTCCAGCTGGGTTTCACCCGGGCCGCGCAAGCCGATACCGCCGCGAATGCGCGAAAGGTGGGTCCACATCCGCGTCAGCCGCGGCAGCAGATATTCCAGCTGCGCCAGCTCCACCTGCAGCTTGGCCTCATGGCTTCGCGCCCTGGTCGAGAAGATGTCCAGAATGACCTCGGCCCGGTCCATGACCCGCACCTTGAGCTCGCGCTCCAGGTTGGCACCCTGTACCGGTGACAACTCTTCATCGAAGATGACCAGCGTGGCTTCGGTGGCCGCCACTTCGCTGGCGACCTCCTCGACCTTTCCTTCTCCTATGAGCGTGGCAGGGTTGGGCGATGCGATATGCTGCGAGATGCGCCCTACGACTTCAGCACCGGCGGTGTCCACCAGCCGGGTCAGCTCTTCGAGGTGTTCGGTGATGTGCCGTGCGTCTTTGGATCCCTTTCGGGGCGCGGCCACCAGCACGGCGCGCTCGACAGGGTCGCGGACCGGGATCATTGGTCGGATAGGGGAACCTTCCTTGTCATTGAGAGTGTCCGGGGATCGCGAGGTACCCGACCAGGCGAGTCAGCGGGACTCGGCCTTCACGGGTAAAGGGAACTTCCTTGCGCCCCCATGGTGTCTTGAGCTCGACTTGCCCTTTCATCTTGAAGGGCAGGTCTCCCGACCCCAGCGCCGCTCGAACCGCGCTGGCGATGCCGGCCCATCCGAACGTCAGTGGCAGGGTGAGGGTGGATCTGCCGTTCTCAGTCACCGAGAAATCGTCGTCGTAGGCGATGTCGCCCAGATGCTGCCCCTCGACGTCGAATCCCACCTCGAGCCCGGTGCCCTGAAGGGTGAAGCTGTTGGGGTTATTCACCGCCACGATCAGATCCAGGTTCCCTCCGGTCATGCCGACGCTGCGAACCACCACCCGCTCCAGCTGAACGTCCGGCTCCTGGAAGATTTCGCTGATGGCACTGCAGGCCCCGGTGGAGGTCGACAGAGCGAGCAAAAGACACGGCACGGAAAGGCGCATACCCCTCACACGACCAGGATCGTCATGATCCGAATATACCCACTCCCGGCGGGGAGAATGCGGGCTAATCCCCCTCCCGCTTTTCTTCCCCGCCCTTCAGCCTGGCCCACCATTCCAGCCGCTCCGCGATCTTCTTCTCGTACCCGAATGAGCCCGGGGTGTAGAACGTCTGGCCCCGGAGCGCATCGGGCAGATACTCCTGGGGAAGGTAGGCTTCCGGCGAGTCGTGCGCGTACCGGTAGCCCTGGTGATGGCCCAGCTCTTTCCTGAGCGGGGTTGGGGCGTTCCGAATGTGCAGCGGCACCGGCGCGGCCGGCGTTTCGCGGGCTGCCTCCAGGGCGGCGCCCAGCGCCACCTTCGCGCTGTTCGACTTGGGGGCCGTAGCCAGGTAGATCGTCATCTGGGCCAGAGGGAGATAGCCCTCCGGAGGGCCCAGCATGTGGAACGCGTCGCGGGCGGCGACCGCCATGAGAAGAGCATTGGGATCGGCCAGGCCGATGTCTTCCGCCGCCATCGCAATGGCCCGGCGAAAGAGGGTCATCGGGTCCTCGCCGCCATCCAGCATGCGAGCCATCCAGTAGAGCGCGCCCTGGGGGTCGCTTCCCCGCAGCGACTTATGGTAGGCCGAGAGCAGGTTGAAATGTTCCTCGCCGGCCTTGTCGTAGCGGGCGAACCGTTTCTGCATCGCCTCCCGCGCGCCCTGGACAGTGACGGTGCCTCCATCCCCGACGTGAAGGGCGGCAGCCTCGAGCACCGTGAGGGCCCGCCGTGCGTCGCCGTCGGCTTCGACCGCCATAAGCGTCAACGCATCGGCATCGACAGTCACCTGCAGACCACCGAGCCCGCGCTCGCTATCGGTGAGAGCCCGCTGGAGCAGAAGCTCGATGGCATCGGGACTGAGAGGCTGGAGAACGAAGACCCGCGTCCGCGAGAGTAGCGCGCCGATCACCTCGAAGCTGGGGTTCTCGGTGGTCGCGCCTATCAGGGTGATGGTCCCGTCTTCTGCGGGCGGAAGCAGGCTGTCCTGCTGAGCCTTGTTCAGCCGATGAATCTCGTCTACGAACAGTATGGTCTGCTCGCCGCCGGCCTCGAGCCGCTCCCGCGCCTCGGACACGATTTCCCTGATGCGCGGCACTCCCTCAGTCACCGCGCTGAATGGCATGAAGACCCGCGCGGTCGAGGTAGCAATGAGGTGGGCCAGTGTGGTCTTCCCGCTTCCGGGCGGGCCCCAGAAGATCATCGAGCCGGGCGCGCCGCGCTCGATGGCGTCGCGGAGCGGCTTGCCCGGCCCCAGCAGGTGTTCCTGTCCCACGAACTCATCCAGGGTTGCCGGTCGCATGCGGGCGGCCAGCGGCCGCGTCTCGCGCCCCGCGCCGAATAGCGAGCTCTGGCGCGTGGACCGCTTCTTCGGCATCTACCGCAGCCACCCTTCCAACAGCAGCTCGGTGAGGAAGAATCCCACGGCGCCCCCGACGAAGGCCAGCCCGGAAAGCCAGCCCCGCTTGGCCTGAAACTCCGGCACCAGGTTGGAGGCAGCTACATACAGGGTCACCCCTCCGGAGAGCGCGAGACCATGGCGGGCCAGCGGCCCTACCTGCTCGGTCAGGAGCACGCCGAGCACCGTGGCTCCGCCGAGTATGGCGGCTGCCCCGATGGCCCGGGCACGACTCTGCCCGCCGGCCACCATCACGCTCGCGATGGTGACCCCTTCCGGCAGTTTGTGCAACAGCACCGCCAGAAAGAGCAGGATGCCCAGCTGGCCCGACACCAGAAACCCACTCGCGATGGCCACTCCGTCGAAGAACGTATGGAGGGTCAATCCGAGCAGGGCCGAGTTTCCGGCCGCAGGGCTCAGCCGGTGGGTCTCCTCGCCGAAGTGGAAGTGAGAGGTAAATACGTGCTGAGCGAGGTGAACGGCGAAATAGCCCAACAGCACATAGAGCGCGGCACCCGGCGAGTCCTTGAGTACTTCGGGCAGCACTCCCAGCACGGTGACCGCCAGCATGAAACCGGCACCGAATGCGAGGCACGCGTCGATGAGCCTCAGGCCGCGGCGCAGATGCCGGACGACGGCCAGCGCCCCAATCACATTGCCCATGGCCGCCGCCGCCGCGAAGGCGAGCGGGCTCACTGGCTCTCCCGGGCCAGCGCCAGCAGCGATTCGCGGGTGTTTAGTGCCGGATCGTCGAGCACCCGATCGAGCAGGGTGGCGAGCGTCTCCCCGATACGCGGCCCCTGGATGCCGAGCTGTTGGAGATCGGCCCCGTGTACCGCGAGCGCCGAGCGTGTCAGGGGGTCACCACGGCGGCGGATCTCGGCCATCGCTTCACTCCAGGGCGCCTGGCCCCCCTGACGGAGCCCCCAGAGCGCCGACAGGCCGGGGGCAGCGGGACCGACCTCGGCCATCCAGCGGCGCACCGACAGCTGATCCAGCGCACGAGGCTCCTCGGGACCCTTTTCGAATGCAGCCGCCCTGGCGATCTCTGCATTGGATGCCTTGAGCCGGCGAAGCACTTCCGCCGGGTGGGGACAGACCAGCGCAGTAAGCAGCACGGGGTCACGTTCGCCCAGTGGGGGATCCGGAAAGGCCTTTTGCGAGGCTTGCGCCAGCTCCAGCTCGGGAATCCAGGCCCGCGCGGCTCCGACCCGCACCCAGAGCATCAGCAGCTGGGTGATCGATCGGGCGGTGCGGAGACTCTTGAACCATTCGTCGCGCACCCGCTCTGCCGAGAGCCCGCTCAGGCCAGGAGCCGCGGCTTTGGCGGCTTCCCAGGTGAGTGGGTCGATGGTGAAGTCGAATCGGGCGGCGAAGCGTATGGCTCGGAGAATCCTGAGGTAGTCCTCCCGGAATCGCTGGGCCGGGTCACCTACCGCACGAACCAGGTGATTGGCCAGGTCGCCCGCCCCGTCGAACGGATCCCTCCATTCGTGACGGAGGGGGTGGTAGGCCAGGGCATTGATGGTGAAGTCGCGCCTCGCGAGATCCTGCTCCAGCGTGACCCCATACTCCACCACGGCGTGCCGTCCGTCGGTCGCGACGTCTCGCCGGAAGGTGGTGACTTCATGCAGCCCGCGGCCCCGGTCAGGCACTCCAATGGTACCGTACTTGATCCCCACCTCGACGGTCCGGGGGAAGAGCTTCTGCACCTGGTCCGGCGTGGCCGAGGTGGCGATGTCGTAGTCTGAATGGGGATGCTGGAGGAAGGCATCACGCAGGTTGCCGCCCACGCACCAGGCTTCGAACCCGGCGGCTTCCAGCTTCCGGGCGATCTCCAGGACCGACTCCGGGATATCAATCGGTGGGAATTCCACCTCAGCTACCGTATGTGGTGCCGGCCGACACGGCGATCATCAGCTCCATCCGGGCCTGTGAAAGGGCGCGAGGACCCGCGGGAATTGTGCCCAGGCCCACCAGTCGCGCGCCGCCACCCTCGAAGGCATAGAGGGGAGACACCACCCCGGCCGGGCACCGGGTTCCCAGCACTACCGGCTTACCATCCTCGATCCAGCGGCGGACTGCGGGCACCGCGCCCGGGGGGATGTTACCACTGCCGAAGGCGGCCACAACAACCCCGTCGTGCGAGGGACGCGCCGAATCCAGCATCACGCCATCGTCTCCCACGACCATCGGCACCAAGGCAATTCGCGCCGACAATCCCGAGGGATTCAGAGTGGCCAGCTCCGCTGTCCCGCCGTCCCGCTGTCCCGCTTTATAAGCTACACGGCCCTGCTCTACTCGCCCCAGCACTCCGCCGTGCGGCGCGGTGAACGCGTCGAGGTCGGTGGTGTGCGTCTTCACCGCAGCCCGGCCGGCGAAGATGGTGCCGTTGAATATCACCATCACTCCGCGCCCGGCGCTCTGATCTGCCGCGGCCACCGCCGCCGCGTCCAGCAGGTTGCGGGGACCATCCCAGCCATCGTCGCTCGACGTTCGCATCGCTCCGGTGATTGCCACCGGCACCTTCCGCTCCAGCGTGCGATCGAGCAGATAGGCGGTCTCCTCGAGCGTGTCGGTACCATGGGCCACAACGATCCCCTGCACCTCGCCCGATTCGGCGATCTGGCGCACCCGCTCGCGCAGTGCCCAGAGCCGGTCGGGCCCCAGGTGACACGCCGGCAGCTTGGCCCAGTTCTCGATACGGTACTGACTGATCCGGTCCAATCCGCCGGCGAACGCCACCAGGGCTTCGCCCCCGTGAGACGGGACGTTTCCGCCCGCTGCGGGATCGCGCTGCATGGAGATGGTGCCGCCGGTGAAGAGGAGGTGGATCATTGCCGGCGGGGCAGCGGGACAGGGGGACAGCGGGACAGTAAAACCGCCAACTGACACCAGCGCTCATGGTGGACACGGCACAAACTGACCCGCTGACCCGCTGACCCGCCGACTACCCGCACAGCACACTCCCTCCATTCACATTCAACACTTCCCCCGTCACGTGGCGCGCGAGATTGCTGCAGAGGAAGAGGATGGGGCCGGCAATGTCTTCCGCGCTGGCAATGCGGCCAATGGGGATGCTCTCCCGGATGCGCTGCCGATTCTCCGGGGTGAAGGCCGGCGCACTCATTTCCGTATCCACCCAGCCAGGCGCGACGCAATTCACGACCAGACTGGACGCATACTCGATGGCGAGCGACTTGGTGAGTGAAATGAGCGCGCCCTTGGTGGCCGCGTAATCGGAGTGGAATGCTTCCCCTCGCTGACCGGCTGTGCTGGAGACGATGACCACCCGGCCTCCGGGCCGCAGGAGCGGCAGCACCGCGCGGGTCGAGACGAAGACCGAGTCAAGGTTGGCCTGAACCGTGCTCCGCCAACGCTTCACCGGCATATCGGCGAGCCGCACCTCCTCGGCGGGCCAAATGCCGGCGTTGGCCACGAAGATGTCGAGTCCGCCGAACTCGCGCTCGATACCGGAAGCGAGCCGCTGGGCCACCTCCGGGTCCGCCAGGTCACCGCCCACCACAAACGCCCGGCGGCCCAGCGACCGGATTTCGGCTGCAGTGGCATCCGCCTCACGCGCCCGGGTGTGATAGGTAATCGCCACGTCGGCGCCCGAGCGTGCCAGCAGGAGGGCGGCCGCCCGGCCGATGCCCCGGCTGCCGCCGGTGATGAGGGCGCACAGGCCGCTGAGATCGATCATGAATCGAGCAGCTCGGCCTCGACCACTTCCACGATCAGGTGCTGGAATGCCAGATGAATCAGCTGCACCAGACTGGTTTCGTTGGACGGTACGATGACGGTCTCGTCTACCAGTCCCGCGAGCGCACCGCCACCCTTTCCCAGGAACGCCACCGTGGGAACGCCACCTTTCCGGGCGACTCTGGCGGCCGCCAGGAGATTGGGACTCTGCCCGCTGGTGCTGTGCAGAACCAGCAGGTCGCTGCGGGTGCATAGGGCTTCGACCTGGCGGGCGAAGATCTGCTCGAACCCAAGGTCATTGCCCGCAGCCGTCAGGATAGAGCTGTCCGTTGTCAGGGCCACCGCGGCGAGTGGCCGGCGGTTGAGCGCGTAGCGAACCACGTACTCGGCGGCCAGGTGCTGCGCATCAGCCGCGCTCCCTCCGTTGCCACAGAAGTAGAGCGTGCCGCCACCGCGCAGCACCGCTACGTAGCGCGCGGCCACACCGGCCACCGCCCCGCTCAATGCCTTCGAAGCCTGGGCAGCCCGGATCAGCGCTTCCAGGCCCTCCTCGATGCGAGTGCGGGTCACTTGCCTCCCTCCAGAAACTGTTTGATGCGGCTCATCCAACTCTGGCGGATTCGGAGTGGAGGCACGGGATATAGCTCGCCATCCTCGAGGATTGCGGCCGGATTTCGCCGCACCAGCAGATCCACCTGATCGAAGCCATCCTGGGCCCGGAGAAACTGGGCTCCCGTGACTACGGTACGATCGTCGCCGTGGTTGTCCCCGGCAAGAATGTCGGCCAATCCGTCGGAGACGAGCTGGCGCGCGCGCTGGCCGCGGGCCTGGGAGCTCAGCAGAGTCGTAGCGTCCACCTGACTTCTGGCCCCGAGTGAGCGCCAGTGCCGTACTGTGTCCACCGAGCAGCAGCTATAGCGTTCCGGGTGGGCCAGGATCGGGATCAGGCCAAGCTCGAGGACCTGTTTCAGCGCGTTGCTCACAGTCTCGTATGGCACCAGCCGGGGGAATTCGACCAGGATGTAGCGGGTGCCGGCCAGAGTGACATTGCGAGCCAACGCTACCGGGCGCGGAATGGGCCGCTCCAGCATGATCTCGGCGCCGCGGTGCAGGCGCGGCATTTGAGGCGCCTGGGCCCGGAGCAGCTCGAAAGCACGAAGATGTGCCGGCGGGGGCCCCGCCTCTGCGTGTGCCGACCGGATGTGAGGGGTGAGACAGACATCGGTGACACCCTGCCGCGCCATCTCGAACAACACCTTCACCGACTGCTCCACCGATCGGGAGCCGTCGTCCACGGCCGGAAGAAGATGAGAGTGAAGGTCGATCACACGCCCGGCCGCGCCGTTTGAAGCACGGAGATGGCGAATTCCTCGAGCCGCTCAGGCGCGGCCTCGGCCTGGGACTGCAGAGCCAGGGTAATCAGGGCATCGGCCGCCAGGAGGTCGAGGGCTGCCGATCGGTCGCCCGGATGGGAAAGGACCCGCCCGAGCGCCGCCTGCGCGGCGGCAGCCAGGGCACTCACACGGTCGGCGTCGCTTGCCGCCAACGCGTACTCGCCGACCCGCTCCCGGAGGGCCGCGGGGGCCCGACTGGTGTGCCGGTCCAGCCAGCCATCAGGGACCATCAGGCGCCGGTGGCCTCGGGAACCCGGCCGCTTTCCAGCCAGGCCGCCACCAGGTCGGGGGTGGCGGCGCGTGCGGCTGGCAGGCGCTCCGGATCACCAGCGCCGGCTGACGCGAAGTGGGGGCGCCCGCCGCCCTTGCCACCGCTGAGTGCGGCGATCCGATTGACCAGGTCTCCCGCCTTGCGGCCGCTGCTGACCAGATCATCGGTAAGAGTGACGTGAATGGCGCCCCGCCCGGCCGAGCCGAACAGTACCAGCACCGCGTTTCGCTTTCCTTCCCGGAACGCATCCGCGATCCGCCCGGCCTCTGCACGATCCTCCGTGGAAATTTGTGCGATCGTCAACTCGACGCCCGCCACGCTGAAGACGTCACCCCCCACCGCGGCCCCGGAGCCGGTGCGAAGCGCTTCCGCCAGACGGGCTTCCAGACGAACCCGCTCCTCCAGCAGCTGCTCTACTCGCCGCACCAGGTGCTCCGGCTGTGCCTTCAGTGCCTCCGCCACCGCCACTAGCCGCTGCTCCAGCTCGCGGACCGCACGCAGCGCCGTGCCGCCGGTGACCGCCTCGACCCGCCGCACGCCGGCAGCTACGCCGGACTGCCCCGAGAACCGGAAGGTGCCGATCTGACCGCTGGTGCGCACGTGGGTGCCGCCGCAGAGCTCGACCGACGGCCCCATCTGAACCACCCGGACCACGTCTCCGTACTTCTCCGAGAAGAACGCCATGGCTCCGAGTGCCAGCGCCTCCGCGTAAGGCAGCTCGCGGGTGCCGACCACATCGTTGGCCAGAATGAGATCGTTCACCTCCGACTCGATTGCCTGGAGCGTATCGGCGTCGACCGGGCCGTGATGGGAGAAGTCGAAGCGCAGACGGTCGGGCTGAACCAGGGAGCCCTGTTGCCTCACAT
This sequence comes from Gemmatimonadota bacterium, assembly GCA_030856585.1. Classification (GTDB taxonomy): domain Bacteria; phylum Gemmatimonadota; class Gemmatimonadetes; order Gemmatimonadales; family GWC2-71-9; genus CAVVWJ01. Next base: position 9,622 of record JALYPB010000411.1, read on the forward strand.
GGGTCCCCAGCTGTTTGCGAAGCACATGATGAACCAGATGGGTGGCGCTATGGTTGCGCTCGATGTCGTGGCGCCGCGGGGCATCAACGGCAGCGTGAAGCGACGCAGGCTCGAATTCCTGGGCGAAGCTTCCCCCCAGGACGGTGCCCCTGGCTTCCTTGCGCACGGTGTCCACCTTGAGCGACCAGCCCCTCCCCTCGACCAGGCCGACGTCGCTCACCTGGCCGCCCGACTCGGCATAGAAGGGGTTCTCCTTCAGCACCACCTCCACCCGCGGCCCCTCCTGCCGGAAGGCGAGGATGTCGGTATCGGCCTCGGTAGTGCCGTAGCCCACAAACTTCTGCTTGCCGCGTTTGACGGTGCGCCACTTTCCGGCCGGGCTGACGTGTACGGCAGGAGCCTCGACGCTGCCGGAGTTTCGAACGCCGGTGGAGGTGCCTCCGGAGATGCGCGCCGTCCGGGAGCGGCTTCGCTGCTCTTCCAGGGCGCTCTCGAAGCCGGCGAGGTCCACCTCAACCCCGCGCTCCCCCGCAATGATCTCGGTGAGGTCGATGGGAAATCCGAACGTGTCGTACAGCTTGAACGCCTCGGCCCCTGGAATCCGCTTGATGCCGGCCGCAAAGATCT
>JALYPB010000415.1 GCA_030856585.1 Gemmatimonadota bacterium
GTGCCAAGGTACGGCCGTCCGGCTGGCACGATGTGGTTGAGGGCTGATAGCTCGCGCCTTTCATGCCTGAGCTCCCCGACGTAGCGCTATACCTCGAGCATCTGGCCACTCGGGTGCTGCACCAGACGCTGGAGCGCATAGTCGTTCGCAATCCTTTCGTGCTTCGCTCGTTCGATCCCCCCATCAGTGAAACAGGAGGGAAACGGGTGCTGGGCCTCCGCCGCATGGGCAAGCGCATCGTCTTTGCCCTCGAGGGAGACCTCTTCCTCGTGCTCCACCTCATGATTGCGGGGCGGCTCAAGTGGTATCCCCTGGGTAGGAAGGCGGGCGGCAAGCTGGTCCTCGCGGTGCTCGAGTTTCCCCAGGGCCTGCTCTTCCTCACCGAGGCCGGCAGCAAGCGACGGGCGTCCATCCACCTCATCTCGGGCGAGGCCGCATTGCGGCAATTCGAGCGCGGCGGCCTCGAGGTGCTGGAATCCGATCTCGCAAGCTTTGCTCAACGGCTCACCTCAGAGAACCATACCCTCAAGCGTGCGCTGACCGATCCCCGTTTATTCAGCGGCATTGGTAACGCGTACTCCGACGAGATCCTGCACCGCGCACGGCTCTCGCCGCTGGCGCTGACCCGTAAGCTGGACCAAGCCAGCGTCGAGCGCCTGTACCAGGCTACTCGCGCTACTCTGGAGGAGTGGATCGTTCGGCTACGGAATGAGACAGGCGATGCGTTTCCCGAGAAGGTGACCGCGTTTCGTCCGGGAATGGCGGTGCATGGCCGGTACCGGCTTCCGTGCCCGGACTGCGGCACCCCGGTGCAGCGGATACGCTACGCCGACAACGAGACCAACTATTGCGCCCGCTGTCAGACCGGCGGCCGTCTCCTGGCCGACCGAGCAATGTCCCGGCTGCTCAAGGAGGACTGGCCGAGGTCGATCGATGATGTGGAGTAGGTAGTCAGTCGGCGAGTCGGGATGAGGAGGTCAGTTCAAGATTGACCTAGTCACATCTCCTGACTACACTTACCCCCTCAGGAGACCAAATAATGTTCGCTTTTCTGCTCACGTTGCTCATCCTCGATGCTCTGCTCCTCTCCGTGGTTGTCCTGCTCCAGGCAGGGCAGGGCGGAGGCCTTGCCTCGATGGGTGGTGGCGGTGGCACCGATACCGTGCTCGGCGGCCGCCAGGCGGTCACCATTCTGACCAAGCTGACCTGGTGGTGTGGCGGGATCTTCCTGGTGCTTTCGCTGGTGCTGTCCCTCGTCCCGCGCGGCAGAAACTCCAGCGCGCTTCAGGAACGGCTCCGGGCAGCCACACCGGCCGAGCCACAGCAGGCTCCGCTGCCGCTGGGCGCGCCAACCCAGCCTCCGGCGCAGGCACCTGGGTCAGCAGCACCGGGCGCTACTCCGAAGCAGAACCCGGCGGCGCCGGCGCCGGCCCCTGCCGGTCAAGCTCCCGCGCCTGCGCCGCAGGCTCCCGCCCCTCAGCCGAAAAAGTGATTCCGGCGTTCGTGCTGCTCGAGGACGGCAACTGGTTTGCCGGAACCACCGCACGACCCATTGATCCGGCATTCGGCGAAGTCGTCTTCACCACCAATCTGACCGGCTATCAGGAAACGTTCACCGACCCGAGCTACCTGGGTCAGATCGTCGTCATGACCGCGCCGATGATCGGGAACTATGGGGTTAACCCTGAGGATTCCGAGTCCGATCATCCGCAGGTGACCGGAGTCGTAGTGCGCGAGCTTTCCCGTCATGCGTCCAACTGGCGCTCCACGCAGAGTCTGGACGAATGGCTCGGCGCGGCCGGTGTCCCGGTGCTTGAAGGGATCGACACCCGTCGACTGACCCGGCACCTGCGGGAGCGCGGCGCGATGCGCGGAGTGGTGGCCCAGGGACGGGAGCCGACCAAGGAGCTCACCGCTCAGCTGCTGGCCTCACCAACCATGGACGGACTCGACCTGGCCTCGCGCGCTACGGTCGGCCAGCGCCACAGCGAAGGCGCCGGCCCGCACGTGGTCGCATACGACTTCGGCATGAAGCGCAACATCGTGCGGATGCTGGTCCAGGCAGGGTGCCGCGTGACCGTGGTACCCTCCACCACGTCCGTGGCCGCTGTGCGCGACCTAAAGCCAGATGGCCTCTTCCTTTCCAATGGGCCCGGCGATCCCGCAGCGGTCGGGTATGCGCTCGATACCATTCGTCAGCTTTCCGGCTCCGGCCTTCCCACCTTCGGGATCTGTCTCGGTCACCAGCTGGTGGGACTGGCCTATGGAGGCACAACCGCCAAGCTGCCGTACGGACACAGGGGCGGAAACCATCCGGTGCAGGATGTTCGAACCGATCAGGTGCTCATCACCACCCAAAACCATGGTTTCGCTGTGGTTGGGGGAGCCGAGGGTGTTCCTGGAGCGCCCGCGCTCCAGGTGACGCACCTGAATCTGAACGATGGGACCATCGAGGGGATTCGCCATCGCGAGCTCCCGCTCTTCGCAGTGCAGTACCATCCCGAGGCCGCGCCGGGGCCCCACGATGCGCTTCCCCACTTCGCCGAATTCATGGCGTCGCTCGGAGCCGGAAGAGCTTCAAAGCCCCAAGCCCTTGACAGTCAAGGGTTAAGCTCATAGTATCGGCCATGGGAGGCCCCTGCTGCGCTCCACTGTCTGTAACCCTTCTGGGGGATGCATGACCAAGGCCGATCTCGTAGAACAGGTAACAGCCTCGATCGCCCGCACTGCGGGGCCGATGATCTCCAAGAAGGACTGCGCCCGCGTGGTGGACGCCTTCCTGGAGGCAGTCAAGGAAGCGCTCAAACAGCAGCACAACATCGAGGTGCGGGGATTCGGCACCTTCAAGATTCGGCGACGGAAGACCCGGATGGCGCGGAACCCCCGCACCGGCGATCCGGTCGAGGTCGCCGCGCGCCCCGTCCCGGTCTTCAAGCCCAGCAAAGAGTTACGTGCGCTGGTGGCGGATGAGACCTCCGAGGCCGAGCCGGTCCAGGGCATGTAGGTCACTCCAGCC
>JALYPB010000418.1 GCA_030856585.1 Gemmatimonadota bacterium
ACTCAGAAGGCAGGTCTCTGATGCAGTCCCAGAAAGCATTGATCGAGCGCACCAACCGGCAGGCGCTGAAACAGGTAGAAGTGCGGGTCACTATCACCGATTCGAGCTCCGGCCACCAGTCGTGGCGGGGAGAATTCATGTCTCGCACCTCGGACGGATTTCTCCCGAGCGAGCGGATCTGGCTGACCCTCGACAACGGGCAGCGAGGGATGGCCAACATCAGCGAGACTCATTTCAACAGTCGCACGCCCGACGCGACGCTGATCCAATTCATGGGTAAGGGTCCGCTGGCCTAGGCTCCTCCCTGGTCCGCACTACGTTCCGGCCAAGCACACGCCCCCGCTCCACCCGGGCGTGCGCCCGTGGCACCTGCTCGGATAACGTGCGGGCGTCGCTGGAAAACGGCTCCCCTTCGAATCCGCGCGCTCGATCATGCCGCCTCGCCCCCTGACCCGACTGCGCAAGCTCTGCCTCGCGTTGCCGGAGGCGCACGAAGTCGAAGCCTGGGGGGAGCCGACCTTCCGGGTACGCAACAAGCTGTTCGCCATGTACGCAGCCGCCGGTAACCACCACGGCGCCGGCCGGCCGGCGGTCTGGTGCAAGGCCTCGCGGATGAATCAGTCAATGATGGTCGAGGCCGAGCCCGACCGTTTCTTCGTACCGCCGTATGTGGGACCGAGTGGCTGGATCGGCGTGTGGCTCGACGCGGCCGTGGCGTGGGAAGATCTGGACGACCTCCTGCGCGACGCCTATGTCCTGGTGGCCCCCAAGCGTCTTGGCGCCCTGGTGCTGCCGCGCTGACTTGGCTATCCGCGTTGTCCGTCTCGGCACGCCTCGGGCGGTGGGCGAGGGACTCCGTCTGGGAACGGTGCGGCGCCCGCCTCGCGGGATACGAAAAGAAGAGCTCAGCCGGCGCGACTACTTCGACGTGTGGGTTCCGGAGCTGGCGCCAAGCGCTCCGCTGGTCTCCTTGGCGCTATCGGAACCGCTCACTCCCCGGCGCTGGGCCACGTTCGAGCGGCGGTATCGGGCCGAGATGCGAAAGCCGGCGGCCCAACGGCTGATCGCGTTGCTGGCGGCGTTCTCTGTCCGGAAGGATTTCTCAGTCGGGTGCTACTGTGAGGATGAGTCCCGGTGCCATCGATCGGTGCTGGGAGAGCTGCTTCGTAGCGCCGGGGCCGTGGTCGCTCCTGCGTCCATGCTCCGCTAGGCGTCGCATCGCCCGGTCGTTCATTGTTTGGCTGGTCGGTTGGATCAGGTCTTCGAGGAGCAACGCCTGGCTCTGCGGCTTCCGGCACTGGGCCGGAAGCCGCGAGAGCAGCAGGCCTCTACTGTTTACAGGAAGTCTTGACGTGTGCTTGCGCCTTGGTGGAGATCTCGGACATGGCGCTCTTGATATCGCTGCGGCCGAAATAGGTCGAGTTGTGCATCCACTGATAGAACGCACAGGTATAGGACTGATTGAGCAGTGCGGTGCCGTAGCTTCGCAGCTCACTGGCGCTCATGGAATATTTGCCGCTGGTAACCCCGCGAATACCGCTGGAGCCGTTGCCGCCGTCGAGCACGTTCAGGCTCACCACCAATCCTAAACCCTTGGCCTTGGCGGCAGTCACTTCCGCGGTGACCCACTTGGTCGGATCACCCTTGACCGCTGTGTACTGTGCCCAGCCCGCGTCGAGGTAGGTGTAAGTGACCGGAGCGGCAGCCAGCCAGGTCGGCACCACGCGCACTATGGTTGGCATCGTCGGCCAGATCTGCTTGCTGTATTTGGCCATGGCTTCGATTGTCGACTGGGGAATGATCTTGCCTCCCCAACGGTGCGCCATGTTGGGCTCATCGATCAGGTAGTGTCCAACGATGGTGCCATCGGTAATGTAGGGCGCGAGATTGACGGCCCTGAACCGGTCCACGACTGTCTTCCACTTGGTGAAGCTGAACGTGCCGTCGGCATTTTTCACGTGGCTCTGGGAGCCCCCGCTCAGCTTCAGCACCATCCTGCCTCCCTTCGCCTTGACCTCGACGATGACGGGCATCATGCCCGAGGTGGAGGCGACAGCCTGGGTCGTGCCGTTGAGCACGCTGCTGATGAGCGCGCTCGACATATTGAAGGTCCCGAAAACGATCCCGGGATGCGTGGAGGT
>JALYPB010000422.1 GCA_030856585.1 Gemmatimonadota bacterium
GTGCCGAAGTAGTGGGCGAAGACCCGGTTCCGCATCAGGCCCAGCATCCGGCTCAGCAGAATGCCGGCGGCCACCATGGTTGCGGGACGAGAGGCCCGGCGCGGTTGCTCGCTCAGGGCGTCCGGGGAGGTGGCAGGGTGGAGCGCTGCGGATCTTCGAGCAACCGCTGCAGGAACGCGTTCTCGTCCTGCAGACTCTGAACGCTCCGCATCAGGTCGTCGACCTCTGCTTCCAGGAGATCGACCTTTTTTGCCAGGTCGGCCAGCGCGGGTGGCGTCGCCTGGGGCCCCTCGAGGCGCCGGGCCAGAGCCCGGCCGATGGGGGAATCGACAACGATTCCCATGATCGGGATCAGCAGAGCCACCAGAAGGATGAGCGCGATGATAGACATGACCGAGTCTATGACGGATTCAAGGCGCCCTCAAGGGCGGATGCGTACCAGGTTTCGATAGCTTCACTCAACTCCAGCACCAGACTGGGGCCGTAACGCGCCAGGAAGGGCGCAACGGTAAGGACCCGCTCCTGGGGCTTATTGTCCGGCAACACCATGACCCGCGCCTTGGCGATCTGGCCAAGCTCTATCTCCTGTCGCCGCTTGAGATGCTGCAAGAGCTTCCGCTCGATGTCATTCACCCCACCCAATCCCTGGTTTCTGGCCCCCTGTACCGGCCGTGCGAGCGTGGGATCGATCTCGGTGGCGCTGTGTCCGAGCGCCTCGTAGCCGGTCTCGAGCGCCACGCGCAGCTGCGCAATGGCGCGGACTGCTTCCTCAGGCAGCTGTGAGCGGACCAGCTTCGCCTCCAGGGCACCAGCGGGGGCCAACAGGTCGTCCAGGTCGATGCCGAACTTTTGAAGCACGCGCTCGACCCTGGACTCGACCAGGATTCCCGACCAGCGCGGCAGGGCGAGCTGGCGCGGGATCCGCATGCGCTCATACACCGGCGGCGTGAGAGCCAGGTAGCTAAGCTCGCCGGGGCCGGCCAGGTACGCGACGGTAGGCAGAAGCGCACTCTCGACCACCGGCCGCAGGAGCACGTTGGGAGAGAGCCGCTGCGGCTCGGTGGCGGCAATGCTCTGCAGCGCCGCCAGGTCGAAGCGTTCCCGGCTGCGGCGGGTTATGAAGCCGCCATTGTCGATCACCAGACGATCCCGTCCCTGGGATCCCTCCAGCATTACCAGCGTCGCGCCGTCACCGACCGAAACCCCGGGGTCGAAGCCACCCAGGCGCAATTCCTCCGCCCGCTGTCCAAGATCGCGATCCAGCTCCCGAGCCAGCCCGAGGGCCCGGACCAGATGGCGGGCCGCCGCCCGCTTGACCGTCGGATGAGTGCTGTCGAGGACGGCCACCCCTACCGGGGCCAGCAGCTCCGCCAGTGCGCCGCCAAAGCTTCCCGCGACCGTCGCTTGAGGCTGGTAATGCCTCCGGAGCCAGTCGAGAGTCGGATCACGGAACTCGGAGGCTCCAAGGTCCGCTGCCAGCGATTCGAGAACGGTCTCTACCTCCCGACCGAGCACCTGACGGTACATCGGAGTGAGGGGCGCCTCGGGCGGGCGCGGCGGGAGCGCATCGGTGACCAGGCCACCTTCGCCGGAGATCCAGCTCGCCTGACTCGCTTCGGCGAAATCATGGTCGTCCCCGGCCACCCAGAAAACGGGAACCACCGGTCGCTGCCATTGTCGCTCCAGCACTCGGGCCAGGGCGGCGGTGGAGAGTGCCTTGTAGATAGTGTAGAGCGGTCCGGTGAAGAGCCCGGGCTGCTGCCCGGTGGTGATGACGAACGCCCCGGGCTCAGCGAGACGCGCCAACACCGTTTCCCGGCCGGCGGAGGGTACGATAGCGTCGGCCAGCGCCGGATCGAATCGTCCCTCGCGGGGGGTGGGTGCCTCGACGGTTGCGGCGAGAGGCGTTGGCACTACGCGAAGCGTCATCCGACCTGTCCCACGAAAATGGTGCGGGGCGAGCTCGAGGTGAGCGGTGCCGCATCATAGTCGCCGAAGCGGAATCGTACAGTGACCCCGGCCGCCTCCAGCATGCCGGCCATCTGCTCCGGCTCGAACAGCCGCACTCGTTCCCTGAATCGGCGTCCGTCCGCTCCGCGAATGCTCTTGCAGACATAACGGCCATCGGGGGAGACCGACCGGGACACCTGGACCGTTGAGCCGGATACCGCGAGCGTCTCCTCCGGCACCAGCTGGCGCCGTACCGCCGCAGGATTCAGGAAGTCGATGACGAACCATCCGCCCGGCCGGACCGTCGCGACCATCTCATTCAGCGCCGCGGTGTGCTCGGCGTCCTGGTCGAAGTATCCGAAGCTGGTGAAGAGATTGACGGTGAGGTCCATGGAGCCGGGGCGAATGGGCAGTTGGCGCATGTCGGCCCGCACGAGGGGCGCGGCCGTGACCTGGCGGGCCAGGCGGAGCAATGTCATCGAGAGATCGACCCCGGCACAGCGGGCACCCGCGGCCTGGAAGGCCCGTGCATGGCGCCCTGCCCCGCAAGCCACGTCGAGCACCCGCCACCCCTTCTGAAAGGGCACAGTTCGCAGGATGAGGTCGACGGCGCGCTCAGCCTCGGTGTCATCCCGATGCGGGTAGAGCCGGAGGTACTCCTCGCCGAACCATTCTTCGAACCATTCAGTCATTAGAAACCGTAAGCGGGAAGCAGTGAGCGGGACAAATCCAGAGAATGCAGAGCCGGAGCGCACTTAGGATCTACCCGCTTACCGATCACCGCTCACCGCCTTTGTGATACGGCTCCCCCCGCAGAATCGTGAACGCGCGATAGACCTGCTCGATGACGACGACCCGGGCAAGCTCGTGCGGGAGGGTAAGAGGACCGAGGCTCCAGGTGGCTGTCGCCCGCGCAATCAGGGAGGAGTCGAGACCGTGCGAGCCTCCAATCGTGAACGCCAGGGGGCGCGCTGCAAGAAGCCAGCGCTCCAACTGCTTCGCCAGATCGGTGCTGCTCCAGCCGGCCCCGACCCGGGCCAGTGCTACCACGGTGGAGGGCTCGGGTATGCGGTTGCGAAGCCGCTCAGCCTCCTCCGCGCGCTGACCTGCAACGGTCGGTGCCCGACTCGCCTCACGCACCTCGTGCTCCCGGAAGCTGGTGTAACGCTGTAAACGTCGGGCGTAATCGTCGAAGGCCTCCCGGTAGTACGGCCGCAGCTTGCCAACAGCAACGACCGAGAGGTTCACTCGGCCCTACTGCCGCGCCGTCACGCGTACATCCCTCTGAGCCGGTGCACGGCCGCTACCCGCTCGATCGCCTGCATGTAGGCGCCGATGCGCATGTTGATGCCATGGCGGCCGGCCATGCCCGCAACCTCGTCGAAGGACTGCACCATGATGCGCTCCAGGCGCTGGTTCACCGTCTCCTCATCCCAGAAATAGCCACCCCGGTCCTGTACCCACTCGAAGTAGCTCACGGTTACGCCGCCCGCGTTGGCGAGAATGTCCGGGATGACGAAGACGCCGTTCTCCTCCAGGATCTTGTCGGCGCCGGCGGTGGTAGGACCGTTGGCTCCTTCACAGATGATGCGGGCCTTGACGTTGGCGGCGTTGTGGCTGCTAATGACGTTTTCCATCGCCGCAGGAACCAGGACATCGCAGTCGAGGGTCAGGAGCTGGTCATTGGTGATCTGCTCCGCCTCCTTATAGCCCCCCAGGAAGCGATGCTGACGCACGTGCTGAATGACTTCCTTGATCTTGAGCCCTTTGGCGTTGTAGATCCCTCCGGACTTGTCGCTGACGGCAATGATCTTCATTCCCTGCTGCTCCATCAGCTGGGCGGACACAGATCCCACATTACCGAAGCCCTGGACCGCTACCCGGCTGCCCTCGACCGGCATCCGCAGCTTGTTGAGCGCCTGGCGTGTCACCAGCATGCAGCCCCGGCCGGTCGCCTCGCGCCGACCCAGTGAGCCGCCCATCTCCACCGGCTTGCCGGTAACGACCGCGGTGACCGTGTGGCGCTTATGCATGGAGTAGGTATCCATGATCCACGCCATCATCCGCTCGTTGGTGTTCATGTCGGGAGCGGGTACATCGGAGTCGGGGCCCAGGGTGTCGATAATGGCCGAGGTGTAGCGCCGGGTCACGCGCTCCAGCTCTGCGTTCGACATGGTGCTGGGATCGCAGACCACGCCACCCTTGGAGCCGCCGAACGGGATGTTGACTACGGCGCACTTCCAGGTCATCCAGGCCGCCAGCGCCTTCACCTCATCGAGCGTGACGTTCATGTCGAACCGGATGCCGCCCTTGGCTGGTCCCCGGGATGTGTTGTAGAGCACCCGGTAGCCCACGTAAACCTCGGTCTCTCCGTTGTCACGCTGGATCGGCACCGAGACGATGATCTGTTTCTCGGGGCTTCGCAGGACCTTGTAGAGCCCGGGATCGAGACTCAGCCGCGTCGCCGCGTAATCGAAGCGCGACA
>JALYPB010000423.1 GCA_030856585.1 Gemmatimonadota bacterium
GTGCGCCATCTCATCCCGGTCCATTTCGCCGACAATGCATTCGGCGGCTACGCGCTCGGGGGAAGTATAGAAAAGCGTCTGTTCGAGCTCAATAGCATGGCGGCCAGTGAGGGCGGGCTGCCGGCCGCCTTCCTGAGCAAGACGGTCAGTAACGCCGGGCTGCCGATCGCCCCCACCGTCGCCCTTCCAAAAGACGAAGACTGCTCCGCGAGCGGGTTCGACCTACCGTGCAACGCCCGAGGCCTGACCACACTCGGCACCCATCTCATCACATCCATGATGAATAAGGGAATGATCATCGACATCGATCATATGTCGAAGCGCAGCACCGACTCGGTCCTTGTGCTCACCTCGCGACGACAGTATCCGGTCGTCGGTGGCCACACGGGATTCGTCACCACCTCCGTCGGTGGGCACAAGAGCGAACGCGACAAGAGCCCGTCTCTGCTCTCGGCGATCAAACAATTCGGAGGGATGGTCTCGGTCGGCGTAAACGGAGAGAAAGCCGCGACCTACGTGCCCAGTTGGCGCGGAGCGGTCGCGGTGGTCGCGAACGATTGCGACGGGACCTCAAAGACGTTCGCTCAGTCCTACCTGTATGCCGTCGAGATGATGGGCGGCAGCGGTACGGCAGCGGTGGGGCTCGCCACAGACCAGTTCATGACGGAAATGCCAAGACCACGCTTCGGCAACAAGCATTGCCCCGGTCAGGCGAATCCGGTCACGTACCCCATCACCGCCCATATGCCCGGTGTCACGTTGGGCGCCAGCCGGACCACCAATCGTGAATGGGACTACAACACCGAGGGTCTCGTGCACTTCGGGCTGCTGCCAGATTTCATCCAGGACCTGAAGAACGACGGACTGACCGACCAGGATCTCGCGCCGCTCTTCCGCTCGGCCGAAGGCTACATCCGGATGTGGGAGCGGGCCGTCGCCAGCGTGCCAGTCCCATGAGGCACCTCATCCTCGCTGTATTTGTGTTGCCCCAAATTGCGGCGGCCCAGGTGGGTGAGCGAATTCCCCTGCCTGGGGGAAAGTTGGAACGCCGGGACTCTCGTCCGGCGGGACCGGCGCCCGCCATGATCTATGCAACGGCGCTCGGTCCGACCACGGCACGAGTCACCTATTCGCAAGTCCCCGCGGCCACCGGCTATCAGCTCTACCGGAGCGCCGGCGGGTCCGGCGCAGCCACGCTGGTCAACGCCGTCACGATCAATCCGAATATGGTACTGGCCTACGATCCCACCGCCTACCGAGGGCCAGCTCCGCAAGTGGTGGAGGGGGGAAACAGCGGTGTCTCGGGGCCGCCGATGAGCTACAAGGATCTGGGCCGCAGTCCCAAGGCGACCTACACCTACCTGGTGGTAGCTACCTATCCCGACACCGGGCAGTACCGGGCGGGCAGCAGCGAGCCGGCGACGGTCACCATGCCGCCGGTACTCCCGCCGGCGGGACTCACCGCAACCACGTCGTTGGGCACCACGGTCACCCTCAGCTGGCTGCCCGCGCCCGACGCAAGCGGCTACCAGGTATTCCGCAACGACAGCCCCATCAGCGCGCAGCCGGTCCGAGGCACGTCTTACGTCGATCAGGGACTGGCTCCTGGCATCTACAGTTACTCGGTTGTCTCGTTCTACCAGGCCGAGGGAGCGGGCGAGATCCTGGGTGAGCTGAATCCACGCTCCAGCATTCAGGTGCTGCTCAGCCGGTGCCGGCCATGACACCCAAGGCCGTAGACCGGCGCGGCTTCATCCGTAATGCATCCGCCTTCGCCGCCGCGGGCGTGGGCTGCCTCTCCTTCGGTGGCGTGGGCGATGTGCTCGGGCTTGCCGGTCGGCTTCGCATGCCGTCTCAAGACGTGCTGCGGGCGGTGAGCCGGCCGTTCAACATGCTCGCCTTCGGCGACTCGATCATGTGGGGACAGGGACTGACCCACAACCTCAAGTTCGCGACGCTGGTAAAGGACTGGGTCGGCGCCAACCTGCCGGGCCGCGTCGTGACGTTTGAGACCTTTGCCCACTCGGGGGCGAGGATCACCCCGCAAGCGCAAGATGGCGACCCCGGCTGGGAGGGCGAGGTGCCTGCCCCCTACCCGTCCATCCACCGACAGCTCTCTCGCGCCCAGGGGAACCCAGCCGAGATCGACTTGGTGCTCCTCAACGGCGGCGCCAATGACATAGGGCTCCTGAACATCCTCGGTCCCTGGGCGAGTAGCGGCAGCGTCGGTGAACTGACCCGTGACTCTATCACGGGCGCCATGAATCACTTGCTGTCAATCGCTGCTGGGCTCTTCCCCAACGCGAAGTTCGTTGTGCCCGGGTACTACCCAATCATTACCGATGACAGCTCGACCCAAGAGGTCACCGGGTTGCTCGCGTTCGTTCTTGGCCCTCTGGGGCTGGTGGCGACGCCCGCGGTCAAGCAGCAGTTGACCGCGAACTGCAGGGCATTCTACACCGAATCGGATGCCGCTTTGCGCAACGCCGTCGCCGCGCAGCACGGACGCACGCCCAATCGCTGCGTGTACGCCGACCCGGGGTTCTCCATGTACAACGGGTACGGGGCATCCCAGCGGTGCCTGTTCAACATCGGCGAGAGCGACCCAATGGCTACCGTGCGCAAGGCCAACTGCTGGTCTGCAGGGCAGGGGTCCGACCCCCTGTGCCTGGGCGCATCGATGGGCCATCCCAACGCGGCCGGTGCAGTGAAGTACGCGAACGCCATGACCAGCAAGCTCGGCGGTTTCCTGAATGAGTGGCAGGGGTTGCGTACGCTGTTCGCCTGCGTCGATCCCAAGCCGGCGATCGGAGTGGCCGGGAGTTACACCGTGTGGGTCGAGGACGCGGCGACGCGACTGCCCGTGGCAGCGAACGTGAGCGTCGGAACCCGAACCGTCAACGCCAACACGAGCTTTACCCACACCTTCGAGTGTACTGCTCCCGAAACCGAGACCTTGGACGGGCCACGGGGAAGGCCCGGCAGAACCATCACGAGACGTGGGGCGTGTGACCGGATCATCATCACGGCGCCCGGTTACATCCAGCTTCCGGTGTCCTACTCGACCGCATAGCGCCGGTCCGGAATCGCCGCGGGATCCGCGCTACGCAATGCGCCGACCAGTCCACCTGCGCCCCCAACCCGGCCGGGATACAGTGGCCCTAATGTCTTTCTCGGAGAGACTTCTCATGAACATCGTTCGGCACTCGGTTATCGCGGCCCTCGTTGGCCTGGGAGCCCCCATGGCTCTCGTCGCTCAGGGTGCTGTCGGCTTTAGCATGACCATCGAGGGCACCAGGCAGGGTGTGTTCCCTGGCGCGAAAGGCGGAGCCATTGCCGGCCTTCGATTCAGTTACGCGGCAATGTCGCCCCGGGACTTGGCTAGCGGGCAAGCCAGCGGCAGGCGCCAGCATAGCCCGATCGTCGTCACCAAAATGGTGGGCACCGCCTCCCCGCAGATCTTTCAGGCGTTGACTACCAATGAGGTGCTGAAATCAGTCTTGGTCGTCCTGCCCGGCGAGGAAGGGAGTGGCTACACAATCAAGCTGAGCAACGCGACCGTCAGTGAGATCAAGCAGTACACCGAAGAGCTCAACGGTCGGGCGGTGGTGCTCGAAGACGTGAGCTTCACCTTCCAGAGGATCGAAGTGCAGGACCCGGGAACCAAGTCCATGGCGACTGACGACTGGATGGCAGGAAAGTGAGAGACGCCCTGCTCCTCCTCGGTGTGCTCAATGCCGCCGCGGCGCCGCTCACCGGCCAGACTCCTCGCAGCGCGGCGCGAGCAGAGCCAATCGACCGGCGCGCTCTTCCTCCTCGCACCTCGTCGTTACAGGCGTCGATCGGCTATACCCACATAGAATTTGACGTCAACCGGCCTCTGGCCCAGGCCAAGGGTGGGCTGGTGCCACTCACCGTGAAGTACAATGGCGGCGGCGATGTGGCGTCGGTACAGGTTCCAGGCTCGCTGTCGTATCCCCTCGGCGCCCATTCCGGCAGCTTCGAGCAGACCATCGCGAGTGCGGACATCCGAGCCATCATGAAGCGGGACGAAGCAGCCATCTTGTCGCGCTGCACCTCGACCCTGGATTACAACAAGGTCGAATCAATCAACACGGTTCACGATGCCCAGCTCCCCGTCACGGTCAACCGATTGGACGGCGTCGTCGTCGCATCGACTACCGTGCCCTACCAGCTGGGACTTACCTGTAAGCGAGTCCCGCCGCTCGCCGTTGCGATCGGGTATACCAGGATCGAATACAGCATCGCCCAGCCCCTCGCCAACGCCAAGGGCGGACTGGTTCCGCTCACCGTGAAGTTCAATGGCACGGGCAATGTCTCGTCGGTCCAAGTCCCAGGATTCTTGTCGTATCCGCTCGGTGCCCATTCAGGCAGCTTCGAGCAAACCCTCCCGAATGCGGATATCCGAGCCATCCTGAAGCGCGACG
>JALYPB010000444.1 GCA_030856585.1 Gemmatimonadota bacterium
CCTGATCCGCTATCCAAACCTGGCAAATCCGGAAGAAGGCTATGTCCGGGTGATGGTGGACGTTCTACCCTCCCCGTTCAAGGGCCTGCTGCTTGCGGCCTTTGCCGCGGCGTACATGAGCACCATCAGCACCCATCTCAACTGGGGCGCCTCCTATCTGGTGAACGACGTGTATCTCCGCTTCCTCAAGCCGAACGCCAGCCGGCGGGCGCAGATCATCGCCTCCAGGGTAGCAACCGGTGTGCTCATGGTCCTCTCACTGGTGGTGATGAGCTTTCTCACCAGCGTGGAGCAGGGCTGGAAGCTCTTGATCGGACTCGGCGCCGGCACCGGCCTCGTCTTCATTCTCCGCTGGTATTGGTGGCGGGTGAATGCCTGGTCAGAGATCAGTGCCATGGTTGCTTCGTTTCTAACCTCCGTCTTTCTCGCCACCTTCGGATACGACCTGAGCAACCCGGCCGGCCCCACATATGCCAAGACGATGCTGATCACCGTCCTGGTAACCACCGCGGTGTGGCTCGCGGTGACTTTCGCGACCGGTCCGGAGTCCAATGCGACACTGGACCGCTTCTATCGGAAGGTCAGGCCGGGGGGGGCCGGGTGGCGGCCCGTGTCCACGAGGCTCGGCTTCGGCAATGACCCCATCCCGGGTGGCGTCTTGTCGTGGGTCAACTGGGTTGCCGGGCTGGTTGCGGTCTACTGTGCCGTCGTCTCGCTCGGCGATTTGTTGGTCGGTTCGCAGTTGCGGGGCCTGCTGTATGGAGCTGCGGCGATAGGGGCTTTCTTGTTGATATATCGTAACTTGCGTGCTGATCCCTCGCTTAGCACGGCCGTTGACACGACCGCTCGGCCTGAGTTAAGTTGAGACAGTCAAATTGGTCCTAACCCGGTATCCCCCGCCCAAACGGGGCTGACAGAAGGAGTAGTGCATGAGCGGCATCGACCAGCAGGCCCCGACCAGCGGTTTTGCGCTTGTCATCACGGCCCGGGCGGCTGAAGAGGTGCAAAAGTTTATCGCCCAGGAACAGGTCTCCACTGAGAGCGCGGGGCTTCGCGTCAGCGTGCTGCCCGGCGGGTGTTCCGGCTTCAAGTACAGCCTGAACGTCGAGGAGCGGGCGCTCGAAGACGACATGGTCGCCGAAGTGAATGGTGTCCGCGTCTTCGTGGATGGCTTCAGCGCGCAGTATCTCACCGGTATCACGATCGATTACGTGAGCTCGATGCAGGGCTCCGGCTTCACCTTCAGCAACCCGAACGCAACCGGTGGCTGCGGCTGCGGCAGCAGCTTTACTGCTTGAACAACGTAAGCGGTGAGCGGTAAGCTGAGCGGGGCGGCCGGGGGAAATCATTTTCTCCGGCCGCTCTTCTTTTTCTGCCCACCCCGATCCTCCCGCTTACCGCTCACCGCTTACCGCTAACGGCTTTGCACACCACCGACCTTGCCGTCGTCATCGTCTACTTTGCTTTTACCCTCGGGCTCGGCCTCTGGGTAGCTCGGAGCCAGCGGAGCGCGGCTGACTATTTCCTCGGTGCCCGGGACCTGCCGGCATGGGCCATCCTCCTTTCCATCGTCGCAACTGAGACCTCCGCACTCACAGTCATTTCGGTACCTGGCATTGGCGCACGTGGCGATCTCACCTTCCTCCAGCTCACCTTCGGATATCTGGTCGGCCGGATCGGCGTGGCCATCTGGCTTCTGCCCGGATATTTCCGGGGCGAGCAGGAGACGGCCTACGCCCGGCTGGAGTCCCGCTTCGGCACCACGACCCGACGGATGGTCTCGATTGTCTTCCTCATCACCCGGTTCATGGGCGACGGGGTCCGCATCTTCGCCGGCGCGATTCCGCTGGCGTTGCTTACGGGGTGGAGCGTCCCCACCGCGATCGTCGCAATGGGCGGTGTCACGCTGGTCTACACCTGGTTCGGCGGGCTCAAGGCCGTCGTGTGGGCGGATGTGGTGCAGCTGGCGGTCTACCTGGCAGGGGGCGTGGCAGCACTGCTCATCGCCTGGGAGCTGGCGGGCGGCGCGGAAAACGCCCTCTTTGCCGCCTGGTCCGCGGGCAAGCTCAAGGTGATCCAGCCGACGATAGACCTGACCATACCCTATACGCTGGCCGGCGGTCTCGTCGGCGGCGCGCTGCTCTCGGCGGCCTCGCATGGAACCGACCACCTGATCGTCCAGCGCCTGCTCGCTACCCGCTCCCTCAGGGCCGCGCGCATCGCACTCATCGGCTCGGGGGTCGTGGTGGCACTCCAGTTTCTGCTTTTCCTGCTGGTGGGCGTGGCCATCTGGGCCGCGGGGCTGGCCCCGGCACGCATGCCCGCCGACCAGATCTTCCCCCGATTCATTCTCGACCACCTCCCGATCGGCTTGGCGGGCCTCGTAGTGGCCGGGATCCTGGCGGCCGCGATGAGCACCATCAGCTCCTCGATCAACGCATTGGCGTCCTCGATGACGCACGACCTGTATGCCAGCTGGACGGGGCGCCGCGACCCAGCCCACTTGCTCCGGATCGGCAAGCTCTTTTCGGCGGTCTGGGGAATGAGCCTGACTGGGGGTGCGCTCTTGTTTCATTTCTACGCCACCGGAACCGACACCCCTGTGGTGGTGCTGGCGCTTTCGATCGCCTCGATTACCTACGGAGCCCTGCTTGGCACCTACCTGCTCGCCGGATGGCCCCGCGCCCAGGGCCGCGACGCGGTGGGAGCGGTGTGCCTTGCCGTCGCCGTGATGCTCCTGGTCGTATTCGCAAAGCCCCTCTCGGCACACCCAGCCCTTGATTGGCTTGGCCTGGCCGGCCGCCTGGCCTGGCCGTGGTATGTTCCACTGGGCACTCTCCTCGCCGTCTGCACCGGTGTCGCGCTCAGCTATCTTCCGCACGTCCCGCGAAAGCAGAACACTAGCCACGGATGAACACGGATGGGAACGGACCGCTCCAAGTGCGTGCCATGCTCCCTCCGCATTGTGCTTGCCGCAAGAAAAGGGGTCAACAGCACACCAACGCAGAGAATGCTCACGGAGCGATCCGTTTCCATCCGTGTGATCTGGGGCAAGCTTTTTTCTGTGGCAAGGTTTTTCTCTGATGTATCGGAATGGCAAAGATCCTGATCGGCGCCGATGTGGGCGGAACGAAAACAGCTGTCGCGGTTGCAGAGGGCGACAAGATCCTGGGCCGGGCCGATGGCCCTGGGGCAGCGGTGCGTCCCGGCCGAGCGTTGGTGGCCGCCACCACGATCACTGAAGTGGTGCGGCGCGCGCTTGCGGCCGCTGGCCGCCTCAGCGGCGATGTGCTGGTGGTGGGGGCCGCAGGCGTCGGCCGGGAGCCTGAGCGGGAGGAGCTGCGAAAGGCGCTGCGAGGAGAGAACCTGGCTACAAGCGTGGTTGTGACCACCGATATCGAGATCGCCCTGGCCGCAGCGTTCAGTGATGGGCCGGGCATCGTGGTGAGCGCTGGTACCGGAAGTGTGGCTGTAGGTCGCGACCATACTGGGAAGCAGCACCGGATCGGCGGCTACGGATGGCAGATGGGGGATGAAGGGAGCGGCTACGCCATCGGCCGGGCGGCGCTGGGTGCTGTCAGCCGGGCCGTTGATGCCCGCAGCCCCAAGACGGCGCTCAGCGAGCGGGTTCTTCGGGCCACCCGGAGCTCCGATTTCGATGAGTTGGTCAGGTGGGCCGCAACCGCGTCACCGGCTGAAGTGGCGGCCCTGGCACCTCACGTTTTGGCTGTCGCGGCGGAAGGTGACCAGCTCGCCCAGGGGATCACCGACTACGCAGCTCGGGAGCTCTCGCAGCTGGCCATCTGTCTGCTGCCGAAGATGAAGCTCACACCACCGATTCCTGTTGCTGTAACGGGCGGTTTGCTCGCCCAGGGCCAGCCACTCCGCAAGACCCTGCTCGCCAAGCTGGCCGAAGAGTCCGCCTTTCAGACTACCGACGCTCCGGTTGACGCCGTAGAGGGCGCGCTCCGCCTCGCCACCGCCAACAGCGCCTCCTAGCGTTTTCCGCCCGCCGCCACCCGCTGCAGCCGGCTATGCCGGACGCCATACAGCAGGTATACCACCAGGCCCACTGCCAGCCAGATGCCGAAGCGGATCCAGGTCAGCCGTGGCAGCTGGAGCATCAGGTAGAGGCAAGCCACGATCGAGATGATCGGCGTGACCGGCACCCATGGCGCTCGGAAGGGCCGGACCCGCTCGGGCTCCAGCCGCCGCAAGACCAGCACCCCCGCAGACACGAGCACGAAGGCAAACAGGGTTCCGATATTGGTCAGATCAACCACCTCGGCGATGTTGGCAAAGGCGGCGAATGTGGCCACAAAAAGCCCGGTGATGATGGTCCCGATGTAGGGAGTCTTGAAGCGCGGATGTACCCGCGCCAGGAAGGGCGGGAGCAGCCCATCGCGAGCCATCGACATGAATATGCGCGGCTGACCCAGCTGGAACAC
>JALYPB010000445.1 GCA_030856585.1 Gemmatimonadota bacterium
GGGCTGCAGCTGGAGCGCCCACACGCTCGCAGAAGGCTCTGAGCTCGCCGATGTCGTTGGTGGTCGAAAGCACGTGGGACCATCCTCTGGCAAAGATGTTTTCCCGGTCCATCACGATCACGTGGCCATGCCATCGCTGAGAAAGGCAACGGTCTTCCGGATCACCTCGGGATCCCGCATCACCGCTCGGTGGCCCAGACCGCTGGTTGTCAGGAGCTCAGCGCCCGGCCAGGCGGCGGCGATCTCCTCGCCGTGGGCGTATGGAACGTCTCCGTCATCCCGGTCATGAACGATCAGCGCGGGAGCCGTTATGCGGCGGGCGAGCGTGGGTACGTGCAGCTCCTCCCAGCGGAACTGGAGCCGGGATTCCAGATTCCGCCGCATGGCGTTGTGCGCGCGGACGGGTATGCGCAGGTGCTTCGCGAAGGCGCGGGAGAACAGCACGACGTCGGCGGGGGCAGCGAGGAGGACTGCGCGCTCCGCCTGGAGTCCATTCCGCATGGCGAGCGTGACCGCCGCCCCGCCCAGCGAATGGCCGACGAGGCCGTGGACCGGACCCATCGCGTCGCCTACTACCTTGAGGGCTCGGGAAAACTGGGGCAGCGAGGCCAACCGTCCCATCGAGACACCGTGGGCGGGCGCATCGAAGAGCACGACCCGGAACCCTGAATCCACCAGTGCACGCGCCAGAGCGCTAAATCGTCCCGCCCTGCTTCCCCAGCCGTGGGCCAGCACCACGACAGGTCCATCACTCCACACCCAGACGGCGATGTCCTGGTCTTCGCTCTGTACCGTGTGCCGCGTCCCCGTTGCCAGAAAGGCCTCCTCCAGTGGCCGGGGCTCGTTCCGCGGCGGACGACAGAAAATGTTTTCAGCCCAGCGGCCCGCGACACCGGGAGCAACAGCGCCCACGGTGCGAAAAGCGGTCCGGAGAATCCAGAGAGGGGGGGCAGTATTCAACCAGGACTCCTTGGGGGAAAGTCTGAGGCCGAGGAAGCAGCCCCGCAACGCATTATGGCCAAAGCACGGACCGGGCGCAAAGGAAGGCTGGTGACGACCGTCACCCGGTAACCAGGGCTGGAGTAGTTAGTATGATTCCAGCCCATACCGAAGGTCCACGTATTGTCGAGGAGGCCCCCCAATGCCCGATAAAAATAATGCCCAGCAGGATGAGGCTGACGCGCCGCTGGCGGATCAGGAGTGGAAAGCAGCCTGGGAGACCGAGGATAACTACTGGTTCGAGAACTTCTCCAGCCGTCCCTACGCGATAGGCCCGGACTTTTACGACCGCTTTCGCCCTGCCTACCGCTATGGATTCGAGTCGGCACAACACCATGTGGGGCGCGGCTGGGACGAGGCGGAAGGGGATTTGCGGCAGGGCTGGGACCGCTACGAGCACCGGCAGGAGAACACCTCGGCCTGGGATGAGATCAAGGACGCGGTGCGAGATGCCTGGGACCGGGTAACGGGCGGCAAGGCTGAGGAGAACCGAACCCCCCGGGTGCGAGAATAGGTCCCCGCGCGCGCAGGGCCAGCGCCGGTCGGACGACCGCGGAATCACTCCGGGAGTATGGCCGCGGGGTCGCCGGTGGCCTCCTCTTCAGCCTGCCCCTGCTTTATACCGGAGAAGTCTGGTGGGCGGGATTCACCATGGAGCCGCCACGCCAGCTCGCGTACGTGGTCACCACTTTCGTGCTGCTGCTCGGCTACAACCGCTTCGCCGGGCTGCGGCCGGATACCAGTTGGACCGAAATCGCGATCGACTCCGTCGAGGAGCTCGGGCTGGGGCTGCTGCTTTCCGCGTTCATCCTCTACATCCTGGGCCGGATTGGACCAGAGCAGCACATCGACGAAATCCTCGGCTGTATCGTGGTCCAGGCGACGACCATCGCGATCGGCGTTTCCGTCGGGACCGCCCAGCTGGGCGGCGGGGAGTCCGACGCCGGAATAACCGGCGCCGACAAAGTGACCTTCGGCGGGCAGCTCGTGCTCGGGTGCTGCGGAGCGGTCCTGTTTGCGGCCAACGTGGCGCCCACCGAAGAGGTGGTGGTGCTGGGTTCCGATATGTCGCCGCTCCGTCTCCTCGGTCTCACCCTGATATCCTTTTTCCTCGGTGCCATCATTCTCCACCACAGCGATTTCCGGGGCGCGGAGCGCTGGGTCCGAGCCGATACGCTAAGTGCAGTACTGCGCGGAACGGTGGTGACCTACGCTATCGCGCTGAGCGTGTCCGCCGCGATTCTCTGGCTGTTCGGCCGCCTGGACGGTGTTGGCCCCGCCCTGATCGTCGGGCAGACCGTGGTCCTCGGACTGCCGGCAACACTGGGCGCCTCAGCCGGGAGGCTTCTGCTCCAATGACGCGAGAGCTGAAAAAGAACGCCCTTGAATGGACGGTATTCGGCGTGGGACTCGTTCTGGTCATGGCCACGGTGGGTTACCTCATTCGCGAAGTCGTGACCACCGGATCGAAGCCGCCCGAGCTCGTCGTCAGCCTGGGGCCGGCCCGCCCGGTGACGCACGGTTTTCTGGTTCCCGTAACTGTGGTCAACCGGGGCGATCAGGTCGCCGAAGACGTCAGCGTGATGATTACGCTGGCCACCAGGACGGAGCGCGAGGAGGCGGTACTCGGTATCGCGTTCCTGCCGCATCAGACGAAGAGAGAGGGATGGGTGACCTTCCGGGCCGATCCGAGCACTGGGGACCTGCAGGTGGGGCCGGTGGTGTATGCGTCACCGTAGGCCCCGGGCATATTACATCCATGGCTGATTCGATCCGCGATCTTCTATTTGGTGGCGTCTCCAGCAGCCAGCTGATGGAAGCAGTCGAGCCGCGACGTACCTTCGACGACGTGGTTCTGCCGGCAACCACTCTGCGCGCCCTCAATCACGCGCTGGCGCTGGTGCGGAAGCACGACCTGATCTTCGAGCAGTGGGGTCTGGCGGAGCGGCACTCGAGCGGTCTGGGACTCGCCTTTCATTTCGCCGGTCCGCCCGGTACCGGAAAGACCATCTGCGCCGAGGCGCTCGCGTACGCCCTGGACAAAAAACTTCTCGTTGTGAGATACTCGGAGCTGGAATCCCGCTGGGTGGGTCAGACGGCCAAGCACGTGGCCGCCGTGTTCCGCTCGGCTGCGCGCGAAGATGCGGTGCTCTTCTTCGACGAGGCGGATGCCATCGCCAGCCGCCGCTTCAGCTCGATCACCGCGGCCTACGAGCGCGAGGCCAACGGGGTGGTCAACGTGCTGCTCCATGAGCTGGAGAGCTTTCCCGGCGTGGTCATCTTCGCCACCAACCTGGCTGCCAACATCGATCCGGCCTTCGAGCGCCGGATTCGTACCCACATCCTCTTCGAGATGCCTGAGGTGGACGAGCGGGAGCGGATCTGGGCGGTGCAGATCCATGCTCGAAAGACCCCGCTGGCTCCGGATGTCGACTTTCGGGCACTGGCCGCGTCCTATCCTCGAACCGGCGGCGACATCAAGAACGCGGTGCTGAAGGCGGCCCAGATCGCCACGGTGGAACCGGGACCGGACTCGGAGAAGCGGATCCATCAGCGCCACTTCATCCAGGGTATGGCCGAGGTGATGGCGGCCGAGAACGTCATGTCGCAATCGCTGTTCGATGAGCCGGGTGGGCCACTTGGTGGAGCGGTTGGCCGGTTGGCCGAAGGGCAGGAAGAGCTGCGAGCGGTGCTGCGCAAGACTCAGATCATCGCATACCTGGCAGTAGGCGCGGCACTGCTCGCCGCGGGGGTCCTGGGCGTGTCGCTGGTGCGGGGACTTCTCTAGCGTCTCCGCAAGCGCACGTCCTCGCTCCGATTCGGTCCCAACACCAGCACCAGGAGTCGTGATTCGTAACCCGCAGCCGTAACCTTGACGTATTGAGTCCGGCAGTTGTCCATCAGCGCCACGTCGAATTTGAAGCGGTACTCACCGGTGGCGTCGGTGAAGGTGACGTACGGGGTTCCGATCATCTGAAGGTGCGCGCCAGCCAGCGGGCGGCCGTTGTCCTGCCGGAATATCCGCCCGACAACGGTTCCGAACTCTGTTGGACCGGCAGAATCTCTGGGCGCTACGGGCGCTGGTGTGCAGTGCTCCGGGTTCTCCTTGATCCAGACCTCCATTGGCCGCCGAGCCTGCGGTCCGGCACCGGCCCGGGTCATCAGTCGCGGGCGGCAGAAAAAGCGCCGCGCCTCGGACTCGAGCGTGGCAACGGTCTGCTCGCCTGCCTTGGGCTTGGCCGCGGTCTCCGCTCCGCTGGAGCGAGTCTCCTCCGGGGGCGCATTGGGCTCAGGCTCGGGTGCGGTCTGACGCGCTGGCGGGGGTGCCGCCTGCGGTGGGGGTCGAACCTGCGCCGGCGCCGGCGGTGGCCGCACCGCTGGTGGCTGCGCCGGCGGCGGAGGGGGCTCCACCGGGGGGACGTAGATCATGTCTATCCGCCGCGCCTGCTCCGCCGAACGGTCTGCCCCCTTCGTGGGGTCCTCTGGGGGGGTCCGGGTAAGCACCGCCGCCACGACCAGCATGACCAGGTGGACCCCCGCGCTGATGGCGAGGGAGGGGGGCGGCTTCAACGAGCGAGACATTCCTCGGAAGATAAGGCCATGGATCTGAACACCTGGAAGCCCCACGCCGCTGCGATGGAGGCCTACCACCGCGGGAGGCACGACGCGGTACTGGTTGTGTATGACGACTTCGAGCGGGACGAAGTGCCAATCTCTTACTTCTTCCGTGGGCCCGACCAGTTCACCCCATTGGAGCGCCTGGCGCTCGACCTCTGCCGGGGCCGGGTCCTGGACGTGGGAGCGGGGTCCGGGTGCCACTCGCTGGTACTCCAGGAGCGCGGTTTCGAGGTTACCGCCATCGAGATCCTTCCGCCTCTGGTCCGAATTCTTCAGGAGCGGGGGGTCCGCGATGCCCGCTCCGCCACCTGGATGGACGTGGAGGCCGAGCCATTCGACACCGTCTTCATGATGATGAACGGGCTGGGCCTTACCGAGACACTGCCCGGGCTGCGCCGGTTCTTTTCCGAGGCTCGCCGGCTGGTTCGCCCGGGAGGGCAGGTGCTGGCCGACTCGACCGACGTCCGGGTGCGGTTGGACACCGAGGCAGGCCGCACCGGCGCGCTGGAGCGGGCCGACGGGCGCTACGTGGGCGAGCTGCACTTTCAGGTGGAGTACGAGGGGCTGAAGGGCGACCCGTTTCCCCAGCTGTATGTCGATGCGGCGACTCTTCGGCGCTACGCGCGGGAGGAAGGTTGGGACTGTGATATCGTCCGGGATCCAGACCAGTACGGTAACTACCTGGCTCGGCTGACGCCGTAGTCAGCGGGACAGCGGGACAGCGGGACAGGGCGTTAGCACTCGCGCGTCATCCCGAGCGGAGCG
>JALYPB010000449.1 GCA_030856585.1 Gemmatimonadota bacterium
GGCTGGACTACGAGCACCCGTATGTCACCCTCAGCAACGACTACATCGAGAGCGTGTGGTGGCTGCTCCAGCGGCTGCACCAGCGCGAACTGCTGTACCGGGGCCACCGGGTGCTGCCATACTGTCCACGCTGCGGCACCGTGCTGTCGAGCCATGAGCTTGCGCTCGGCTACGAGAACATCACCACCAATTCCGTCTACGTCACCTTTCCGCTCCAGGACGACCCGAACCGCCAGCTGCTGGTGTGGACCACAACGCCCTGGACATTGCTGTCCAATGTGGCGGTGGCCGTCAACCCGGAGCTCGACTACGGCGAGTACGTCGTGGGCGAGCGGCGGTTCGTTCTGGCCACCGAGCGGGCCTCCCTTCCCAGTAGCAGCCAGGCCGGCGCTCCCAGCTTCAGCGAGGTCGGCGCCAGCCGCACCTTCAAGGGGGGGGAACTGATTGGACTGCGCTACCAGCGTCCGCTGGAAGCGGTTCCGCTTCCGGAGGACCGGGCGTCGCGGCTGGTCGTCGCGGCGGATTTCGTGACTGCCGGCGATGGATCGGGTTTGGTGCACCTCGCTCCTGCGTTCGGCGCCGACGACTACCAGGCTGGAGTCGAGCACGGGCTGGCCCTGGTACGCCCGGTGGCCCCGGACGGAACCCTGACCGGCACCACCTGGCCCGAGATCGAGGGCCGCCTCGTCACCGCGCGGGAGACCAACGACCTCATCGTTCAGCGGCTCAAGCGGGATGGCCGCTGGCACCTGACCGTACCGTATGAGCACAGCTATCCCCATTGCTGGCGCTGCTCCAGCCCCCTGATCTACTACGCACGCGACTCCTGGTTCGTCCGCACTTCGTCGGTGAAGGAGCGGATGCTGGAGCTCAATCGTGAGGTGGACTGGCACCCGCCCGAGGTGGGCGCAGGACGCTTCGGCGAGTGGCTGGAGAACAACGTCGACTGGGCGCTTTCACGAGACCGATACTGGGGCACGCCGCTCCCCGTGTGGGTCTGCGATGACGATCCATCTCACGTCGAGGTCATCGGAAGCTACGCCGAGCTGAGCAAGCGCTGGGGTCGGGAGCTGCCTGAGGGTTTCGACCCGCACAAGCCGTTCATCGACCAGTATACCTGGGCCTGCCGCTGTGGCGGACTCATGCGGCGCACCCCGGAGGTGATCGACACCTGGTTCGACTCCGGCTCTATGCCCTACGCGCAGTGGCACTACCCATTCGAACATCAGGAGGAGTTTGCCCGCCATTTCCCGGCGGACTTCATCTGCGAGGGTCTCGATCAGACTCGGGGCTGGTTTTACTCGCTCCTCGCCATCGCCACTGCGGCCTTCGACGGCCTGGCGTACCGTCACGTCATCGTGAACGATCTGATCCAGGATGCGCAGGGCCAGAAGATGTCGAAGAGCAAGGGGAACGTGGTCGATCCCTGGACCATGATCGAGCAGTATGGGGCGGATACGATCCGGTTATATCTTCTGGCCTCGAGCCAGGTATGGCTGCCCAAGCGGTTCGACGCCCGGACCATTCCCGAGGTGGCGGGCAAGTTTTTCAACGCCCTCAAGAACAGCTACACCTTCTTTGCCGGCTACGCCGGGGCGTGGACTCCACTAGATTCGCCTGCCGCGGCCCAGCGCCCGCTGGTGGATCGCTGGTTGCTGAGCCGGCTGGACGCAACGGTGGAAACGGTTACGCAGGCGTGGGGACGGTACGACGTCACTGCGGGGGTACGTGCCATTCTGGACTTCGTGGTAGACGATGTCTCACAGTGGTACGTGCGGGTGAATCGGGCGCGCTTCTGGGCTCCCGATTCCGTCGCCGATCCGGCGGCCCTGGCCAGCCTGTATGAGACGCTGACCACCGTGAGCCGGCTGCTCGCCCCGGCCGCCCCGTTCGTCAGCGATTGGCTCCACCGGGCGCTGGCGGGAACATCCGTGCACCTGGCAGGGTTTCCTGAACCGCATGGAACCCGGACAGCGGAGCTCGAGGCCGCCATGGATGCTGTCCGCCGGCTCGCCTCGCTGGCTCGCTCCGCGCGCGAGGAGCGGAACCTTCGGGTGCGGCAACCGCTCGGGCGGATGCAGGTGGCGGTTCCTGCGGCTGTCCAAGGCCCCATGCTCGAGCAGCTGTTGGAGCTGTTGCGGCTGGAGGTGAACGTCAAGGAGATCGAGGTGGTCGCCTCGGACACTGATCTCGTCCGGCTTCGCCCCAAGCCGAACTTTCGGACTCTGGGCAAGCGCTATGGGAAGCGCACGCCGGCCGTAGCCGCGGCGGCGTCCACGCTCACGCCCGGGCAGCTTCGGAGCCTGGAGGGTGGAACCTCCGCGACACTCGAGCTGGAGGGCGAGACCGTTACCTACCTGCCCGAGGATGTGGCCGTCGAGCGGGAGGTGGCCAGCGACTGGCTGGTGCAGAGCAGCGGTCCGTTCGTCGCGGCGCTGGATCCCAGGCTCGATGAGGGTCTCCGGCGCGAAGGCCTGGCTCGCGAGGTCGTGAACCGGGTGCAGCGGATCCGTAAAGAGGCCGGGTATTCCTACACCGATCGTATTCGGCTCTGGATCGATGGGGATTCGTCGGTGCTCGATGCGGTGCGAGCCCATGCCGTTTTCATCCAGGGCGAGACACTGGCGCGGGGGCTCGAGCTGGTCGCTCGCGCGCCCAGGCCCGATCTGGAGCAGCAGGTGGACATCGATGGGCACGGAGTGGTTTTGGGAGTCCAACGACATCAGGACGGCCGGGACGGCGCCGGCCCTCAACCTATGGACGAGTAATGAATAAGAAACAGCTTTCGCACCTGGAAAAACGCCTGATGGAAGAGCGGGCCCGCGTGATGAAGGAGCTCGGCTACTACGACGAGTCCTTCAACGCTACGCTGCAGTCATCCGACGGCGATCTCTCATCCTACTCCTTTCACATGGCGGATCAGGGCACCGACGCCATGGAGCGCGAGAAGCAATTCCTTTTCGCGTCCCAGGAAGGCCGCTATCTCTGGCATGTGAACGAGGCGCTGCGCCGGCTCTATGGCACGCCGGACAAGTTTGGACACTGCCATCAGTGCGGACAGGAAATCAACTTCGAGCGGCTCGACGCGTTACCGCACGCCCGGCTCTGCATTACGTGCAAGGAGAAAGAAGAAGATGGCAAGCGACGTTGAGGACAGCATAGCCGGCTCCCCCCGCCGGCTGTTCCTGCTGGCGGCGCTAGCCACAGTGGCGCTCGACCTGATCACCAAGCTGATTGCCGAGGCCACCCTGCTGCGCACGCCGGGCATCTCGGTGATGGGTGATTGGTTTCAGCTGCGCTTGGTCTACAACCAGGGCGCGGCTTTCGGCCTTCACGTCGGCCCCTACTCCCGTTGGATCTTCTTCGCCGTCGCCTTGGTCGCCGTCTTCGTACTGGCCCGGATGTCGCGCACCACGCCCGTGGCGGACCGGTTTCGCCAGCTCGCCCTGGGGCTCGTTGCTGGCGGGGCCGCGGGAAACCTCCTCGACCGGATCCGCAGCGGGCGAGGCGTGGTGGACTTCCTCGATGTCGGTATCGGCGCGTACCGGTGGCCGACCTTCAACGTGGCGGATATTGCCGTCAGTTGCGGTGCGATTGCACTCGCCATCTCGTTGTGGCGGGAGGACGCCCGACGGGCGGAGGCTGAGTCGCTTCCGGCTGCGTAGGTGAAGGCCGGGCGGTTGCCCCCTGGGCGGGGGGGAAGCGGAGAAGAGGCGAAGCTCGAGAGCTCGGAGAGCAGGTCCGAGACAAGGCCAGGACGCGAGGTTGAATTCACGGTTATCAGCCCGGAGACAGAGCGTCTCGATCGATTTGTAGCCGATCAGATGTCGATCTCCCGCACCCAGGCCGCCCGTCTGGTGGCGGACAAGCGGGTCATGGTGGACGGAAAAACCGCGCGCGCCTCCCGGCTCCTCCTGCGGGGTGAGGTCGTAACCGTTCTGATCCCCGATCACGAACCGCCTCGCACCCTTCAGCCCGCCGCTATCCCTCTCAGCCTCGTCTTCGAAGACGAGGATCTCGCCATCATCGACAAGCCCGCCGGTTTGGTTGTCCACCCGGCCCCGGGCCATTGGGACGACACCCTCGTCAACGCGCTGATCGCTCGGGGCACGACCCTGGCCGGCGGGGCTGCGGGGCGGCCAGGGATCGTTCATCGGCTGGACCGGGACACCTCCGGTCTCATGATCATTGCCAAAACTGACCTGGCTCACCGGAGGCTCGGTGCCGCCATCGCCGCGCGCCGGGTACATCGTACCTATGCGGCGCTGGCCTGGGGCCATCTCGACGCCGCCTCGGTCCGCATCGATGCGCCGATCGCCAGGAGCCAGCGCGACCGGAAACGGATGAGCATATCCCCGGATGGCCGGCTGGCCAGGACCGACGCCACCGTGGTGGCCCGGTTCGAGGTGGTCGACCTTCTCCGGCTGGAGCTCCACACCGGGCGGACCCACCAGATCCGGGTGCATCTGGAGCACTTGGGACACCCCCTCGTAGGCGACCCCGTCTACTCAGGGGGAGGCAGCCGGCGCATCTCCGGGGCGGCACGGCGGACGGCAGAGCTCCTCGAGCGGGCGACACCGCGCCAGGCACTTCATGCGGCGGCTCTGGCATTCCGCCATCCTGTGAGCGGAGCACCGCTTGAATTTCACTCCGACTGGCCCGCGGATTTGAGAGATGCACTCATTGTAGCGGGTGGCGAAGAACTGGTTGCCCCATCCCAGCCTCTGAGCTATCTTCGTTTCTTTAATAGAGATGGCTAACTCTCCCGCGCTCCACGCCGTCGTCTTTCGAATCGGTGAGATTATCTGCGCGGCCCCGGCAGGGATCGTGCGTGAGATCCTCCCGCGCCTCCCGGCTACCCGCATCCCGGGTGTGCCGGACGCGGTCGAAGGGCTGGTGAACGTACGCGGGAGCCTGCTCACCGTGCTTGACGGTCACCTGCTGCTGGATCAGGAACGCCGCGCGACGGACGAGGGCGCTATCGTGGTCCTCGAAGTGAAGGGTCGGGGTTACGGGTTGGGGGTCGGGCAGGTACTCGACTTCCTGGAGGTGCCCGCGGCCTCGGTCGTAGAGCGCCGGGACCTGCCCGGGGTCGACCCCCGATTGGTGAAGGCGGTGGGCCTGGGAGCCGGCCAGCACTTCATCCTGCTCGACGTGGACGCCTTGTTTGCTCCGATCATCGGAGGCTAGATGATCGCCGCCCGCTAACATGCAGGGAGGAAGTCCGTGAATCAAACCGTGCTCGTGTGCGACGACGCCATCTTCATGCGAACGATGATCAGTGACATCCTGAGCCAGGCCGGCTTCGAGGTCGTGGGTGAGGCCGAGTCCGGACTCCAGGCGGTCGAGAAGTACCGTATGCTCAAGCCTGACCTTGTCACCATGGACATCGTCATGCCGGATATGGGCGGTATCGAAGCCGTCCGCGAGATCTGCAAGGACGATCCCGCAGCCAGGATCCTCATGTGCAGCGCGATGGGACAACAGGCCCTGGTCGTGGAAGCGATCCAGGCCGGCGCCAAGGATTTTGTAGTCAAGCCATTTCAGCCATCCCGCGTACTCGAGGCGGTCCAGCGCGTCCTGGCTTGATTCATGGATGTCTCCAAATATGCCGCCCTATTTCTCGCCGAGAGCCGCGAGCACCTCAATGCCTGCAATGGGTCGCTGCTTGAATGGGAGCGTGCCCCGACTTCGGTCGAGCCGGTGGACCGCCTCTTTCGCTCCATTCACACGATCAAGGGCATGGCCGCCACGATGGGCTACGCCGCTGTGGCCCAACTTGCCCACTCGGCGGAGAATCTGCTCGATGCGCTCCGGCATGATCGGGTAGGCGCCACCCCTACGGTCTTTC
>JALYPB010000474.1 GCA_030856585.1 Gemmatimonadota bacterium
CGGCTGATCGACGAATACACTGAGAAGTTCGCCCACCCGTACGCGGCCGCCGCCCGAGGGTACATCGACGACGTCATCGACCCCCGGGACACCCGTCCCCGGCTGATTGAGGCGCTGGGGACCCTCCGGGGCAAGCGGGACCGGAACCCGCCCAAGAAGCATGGCAATATTCCGTTGTGAGCTGTGAGCTGGGAGCTGGGAGCTGGGAGCTAGGAGAGTCGGGAGGGACCCTCCTCGTCGCTCAGGATGAGGCGGCGATTGAGACCGCCACCTCCCTAGCTCCTAGCTCCGGGCTCCCTACTAGCTAACTCCTGTCCCCTGAGCCATTTTGTCACACATGTTTCAGGCGCGTTCCCGCTGGTCCACACCTCGAGCTAACCCCGTGCTTCGCCTCTCGTGCAAAGGCGCGGCGGCCTTGGCTCTAGTGTCTGCGGTCTGGACCGGGGAGATGCTGGGGCAGGCGGCGGTTGACCCGAACGTGGCTCCCCGGGCCGCGGCACTCGAACGGGCGGGAGAGCGCCGGATGGCCATTGGCCTCCTCGGCCGCTACCTCGCCACCGCGCCCGACGACGGGCGAGCCTGGTTCCAACTTGGCCGGTTCTATCTGCTCGACGCGCGAGACTGGCACCTTCAAGGCCACCGGGGAGATCCCGATGGCCTTCTCTACTTGGATTTTGCGGTCACGGCGTTCGACCAGGCGATCCGACTCTCGGTGGATTCCAGCACGGTGTTTCGCGGGCTGGCGGAGCTGGAGCGGTCGGTCGTGTTCCTGGAGGACTCGGGTTGGAACGCCGCTGGGCGAGCGCGGCTGGCCTCTGATGCCCCGCCAATGCCCGCCTTCATCATCGAGCTCGGTGCCAACCTTCTCGCCTCGTGCCCGGCCGGAGGAGTGCTTCTGGTGGGGACCGATCTCGAGGCTCTCTCGGTCTGGTATGACCACGGGGATCAGCGGTCCCGGGAAATCCTGTCACTCCGGCCGGCGCGATACGCGACAGACTCTGTGTATCGCCGCCGTATGGCCGAAGCCATGAAGACCGATCCAGCGCTCCCCATTCGGAACGCTCTGGCAGGCGTCGCCGCCCGCCGCCCACTCTGCCTGTCCCCGACGGCCGACAGCGCCGCGGCCCCCGCACTCACATGGACGGTGTCCCGGCTGGCCAGAGTGAGCCGCCCGGTGCCGCCCGGTCCCGAAGCCCTCTCGGTGACCGAACTGCTCGCTGCCACCCGGCAGGGTGGGTCGGTGTGGATCGCCGAGGTCCGTGGGGTGTACGACGCCGCGGCACAGTACAACGGACTTCTCTGCACCAGCTTCCTCCCGGTCTTTGGAGACGCGCCGCCGGCGGCCTGCAGGCCGTGACGGAGAGGGCGGAGAGGACGGAGAGGGTTGTACATTAGACCGATGGCCTTGGATTCCCCAGCTTCCATTTCCTTTGCGACCACTATCTCTATCTACTCCATCCTGTCCGCCCTCTCCGTCCTCACCGTCTTCTCCGCCTTCTCCGTCTTCTCCGTCCTATGAGACGCGTTCTCATCGCCAACCGCGGCGAGATCGCTCTCCGCATCATCCGTGCATGCCATGAGGAAGGTCTGGAGGCCGTCGCCGTCTATTCCGCGGCGGACCGGCGGAGCGCTCATGTGCGCGCGGCGGACCACGCCATCGCCATCGGTCCGGCGCGTCCGTCCGAGAGCTATCTCTCCATCGAGCGCTTGATCGCTGCGGCTCGTGAATCGGGCGCCGATGCCGTCCATCCAGGATACGGATTCCTGGCGGAGCGAGCCGTGTTCGCCGAGGCGGTCGAGCAGGCCGACCTGATTTTCGTCGGCCCCCCTCCGGCGGCCATCCGGGCCATGGGTGACAAGACCGAAGCTCGCCGCCGCATGCAGGAGGCCGGTGTGCCGATCGTGCCGGGCGGCAGTGCGCCGGTTGACGATCCGGTGGCGGCCCGTGCGGCGGCCGAGGAGATTGGCTATCCGGTGATGGTGAAGGCGGCCGCCGGTGGCGGTGGAAAGGGAATGCGGGTAGTCCGGGATCCTAATTCGCTGGCCGCGGCCCTGAAAGCCGCGGCCTCGGAGGCGCTCAAGGCGTTCGGTGACTCGAGCGTGTACCTGGAGAAGTTCATCGAGCGTCCTCGCCACATCGAGATCCAGGTGCTGGCTGACGCGGATCGCACCGTACATCTCGGGGAGCGAGAATGTTCGATCCAGCGGCGACACCAGAAGCTGGTCGAGGAAGCACCCTCGCTGGCGCTGACGGTGGATCTGCGTGAATCAATGGGTGCCGCCGCGGTCTCAGCCGCACAGGCGGTGGGCTACCGCGGTGCGGGGACGTGCGAGTTTCTCCTCTCCGACGATGGATCGTTTTACTTCCTGGAGATGAACACCCGGATTCAGGTGGAGCATCCGGTGACGGAGCTGGTGTACGGGGTCGACCTCGTGCGGGAGCAGCTCCGCATTGCCGCGGGTCTCCCGATGCGGGTCCATCCCGGCTGGCTGAATCCGCGAGGGTGGGCGCTGGAGTGTCGCATCACCAGTGAAGATCCCGCCAACGGCTTCCTCCCCTCGACCGGCCGTATCGAGTACCTGAGGGCGCCCGCCGGTCCCGGCGTGAGATGGGATAGCGGCGTGGAGACGGGGGACGAGGTCACCCTCTACTACGACTCCCTGCTTGCCAAGCTGATCGTGTGGGCACCCGACCGGTCGCAGGCGATCACCCGCATGAGCCAGGCGCTGGACGAGCTGGTAGTGGTCGGCGTCGCCACCAATCAGGCGTTCCATCGCCGGCTCATGGCGGATGCCGAGTTCACGAAAGGCGAGATCGATATCCAGTTCCTGGAGCGCCGAGCCGATCTCCTGGCACAGAGCGTCGATCCTCGGCGTCTTCTGGATCTCGCGGTGGCCGCGGCGTTGGCTGAGGACCACTCTCGGCATGCTCGTCGGCCCGCCGCCACTACCGAAGGTGGGTCGCCGAGCGAGTGGGCCAGGCAGGCGCGAAGCGAAGGGCTCAGGTGACCTCTCCGGTTCGAATCCTTCGCCTGGCCGCCGGTGGTGATGGAGTTGGCAAGCTGCCCGATGGGAAGACGGTCTTCGTGCCCCGCACCGCGCCAGGAGACCTGGTGGAGCTGGTCGAACTGCGGGAGCACAAACGCTTTGCCCGTGCACGGCCGGGCCGGCTGCTGGAGGCGTCTCCCGACCGGGTCGAGCCCCGTTGTCCCCATTACGAGGGCGACGACTGCGGCGGCTGCCAACTCCAGCACTTGAACTACGAGGCACAGCTCCTGGGCCGGCGCAGCTTTGTGGGCGATGCGCTGCGGCGTCTGGGCAAAGTGGATGTTCCCGATCCGCCGATCGTACCCGCCACCAAGACTTTCGATTATCGGACCAAGCTGACGTTGCACGCGAGCGAGGACGAGCGCCGGATCGGACTCCATCCTTATGGCAGGCCGGATCAGGTGTTCGACCTCAAGTGGTGCCACATCACCGTCCCTGAGCTGATGGAACTGTGGCGGGCGATTCGGTCGCTGCGGCCCTTCCTGCCGCCGCGAGTGGACAGAATCGTTCTCCGCCTCGACCGCAGCGGCGGCAGGCACGTGGTGGTCCGGGTGCGTGAGGGCGAGGTCTGGGATGGCTTCGAGCGACTTCGCCGCGAGCTGGAGCATCGGGCTATTCCAGTTACGATCTGGTACCAGCCGGAGGGCGGCGCTGCTCGAGCCGTGGCCGGGGCAGGTGAGGCCTTTCCCGCCACCGTGTTCGAGCAGGTTCACCCCGAGATGGGTGATCGGGTCCGCGCCTTTGCCCTGGAGCAGCTTGGCGACGTGTCTGGGCGTCGGGTCTGGGATCTCTACGCCGGCATCGGCGAGACGACCGCAGGGCTCATTGCGAAAGGGGCCATAGTGGAGAGCGTGGAGCTCGATCGTCGAGCCGTGGCCGAGGCCGAGGCGCGCGGCCCGGCCGCAAAACGGCACACCGGCAGGGTAGAGGACGTTCTGCGCGAGCTGCACCCGCCCGATCTGGTGATCGTGAACCCACCGCGAACCGGTATGGACGAGCGGGTGAGCGCGGAGCTCGACCGCCTGGAACCTCGCCGCCTGGTCTATATCTCCTGCGATCCCGCCACTCTGGCGCGGGATGTCCAACGTCTTGGTCGGTTCCGGCTTTGTCTGACACAGGCCTTCGACCTGTTTCCTCAAACGACCCACGTCGAGACGGTTGCTGTCCTGGAGCCGGTGTGAGGTACGCCGTCCTGCTGGACGGACAGGTGATCGAGGTCGAAGTGGACGGCGATCGGGTCACCGTCGCCGGAGAGATGCACACGGCGACACTCGGATCGATCCCAGGCACGCCGCTGCGCCTGCTCCTGCTCGACGGGAGGCCCACGACCCTCTCGGTCGAATCGCTCGGGCGGGGAAGGTGGGCGCTCGCTCCCGGCGGCGAGCGCCGGGAGGTCGAGGTGCTGGACGAGCGCGCCCTCCACATCCGGAGTCTCACCAGCAACAGCGACCGCCCTCGGGCCAGCCCGGTGTTGAAGGCCCCAATGCCGGGTCTGGTGCTGCGGGTCCAGGTCATCCCTGGTCAGGCGGTGGACGCCGGGGCCGGGCTGGTGGTGCTCGAGGCCATGAAGATGGAAAACGAGCTCAAGGCGCCGGGGCAGGTAGTGGTCAAGGCGGTTCGGGTTCAGCCCGGCGAGGCGGTCGAGAAAGGGCAGGTGCTCTTGGAATTCGAGAGTTGAGGGCGGCTTGACCTGAGCCCACCAAATCTGCTATCTTGTGAGTCTGTTTCGGTTTGACCCGGTCCAAAGCCCAAGGTAGCAGAAGACATGAAGACCTTCACCGCCAAGCCGGCGGACATTACGCACGACTGGCACGTTGTCGACGCCGAGGGAGTTCCTCTCGGCCGTCTGGCCAGCGTGGTGGCTCAGTTGATTCGCGGCAAGCACAAGCCCACGTACACGCCCCACATGGACGGCGGCGACTTCGTGGTGGTCATCAATGCCTCGAAGATCAAGCTGACCGGCAAGAAGCTGGACAAGAAGCACTACTTCTCGCACACCGGGTACATGGGGCACGAGCGCTTTACCGCCGCCCGCGACCTGCTGGCCAAGCACCCGGACCGGGTAATCGAGAAGGCCGTGTTCGGTATGCTGCCGAAGACCTCGCTGGCCAAGCAGCACCTGCGGGGCAAGCTGAAGGTCTACGCCGGGGCCGAGCACCCGCATGTGGCCCAGCAGCCCAAGCCGTTCAACGTCACTCCGTCGAAGGCTAGCGCATGACCGCACCAGTACCTCAGTTCCGGTGGCAGGCGGTGGGCCGCCGCAAAACCAGCGTCGCCCGGGTGTACCTGACTCCCGGCACCGGCAAGTGGGACATCAACGGGCGCACGCTCGGTGACTATTTCCCGCGGCCCTCGCTGGTGCAGCACATTCAGCAGTCGTTTACCGCCACCGACACGCTGGGCGCGTTCGACGTGAAGGCGCACGTGGCCGGTGGCGGCCAGGCCGGCCAGGCCGGTGCCATGCGGCACGGCATCGCCCGGGCTCTGGTCGAGGCCGATCCCCAGCACCGGCTCAAGCTCCGCGCGGCAGGCCTCATGACCCGTGATCCCCGTGCGGTCGAGCGGAAGAAGCCGGGTCGGCCCGGTGCACGGAAGCGGTTCCAGTTTAGTAAGCGGTAGATCGACAGGGGGGCAGCGGGGCAGTGGGGCAGGAATGGTTGGTGAGGGCAATGGGGAGCTTGCCCGCCACCGGAACAATCCGCCCCGCCGCCCCGCCGCCCCGCTGACCTCGCACACTGCGGGATTCGGCTCTGGGTGCCTCTTCGGAGGTCGGAGCCGGAGATGAACGCGGTGGACGCACAACCACACAACGGACGGGACATCAACTAGCGCATGGCACAGCCCCAACTGCAGGACCTGCTCGAAGCAGGCGTCCATTTCGGCCACCAGACCCGCCGGTGGAATCCGAAAATGCGACGCTTCATCTTCGCCGAACGCTCCGGCATCTACATCATCGACCTGCAGAAGACCCTCCGCCAGATCGGCAAGGCGCAGGAGCTCCTCAAGAGCGTCGTGCTC
>JALYPB010000489.1 GCA_030856585.1 Gemmatimonadota bacterium
GCTCAGGATGAGGAATGATAAGGTCGCTGTCGGTTACCTGCCGGGCGCCGAACCGAACGATGTCGAGATCCAGAGTCCGGGGGCCCCAATGCTCGGTCCGTTTCCGGCCTTCGCTTCGCTCGATTGCCTGGCAGGCCTGGAGCAGGGCTCGAGGCGCGAGACCCGTCTCCAGCAATACCATCTGATTGAGGTAGGCCGGCTGTTCCATACCACCGAGTGGCGGCGTTTCCTCGATGGTCGACTCACGTAGCAGCTCGGTCTCGGGCAGTGATCCGAGCGCCTGGCGGGCTCGGTGGAGGTGTGCCGCGCGATCGCCGAGGTTGCTGCCGAGCGCCACGTACGCCAGCTCCCGAGGCCGCCGGCGATCAGCCTTCGGTGGCAAAGTGACTTGCGATCCGCTGAAGGTCCGTCGCCAGCTCTCCCAGCTCGCGGATGGCCCGTTCGAGGTCGGCCTGCCCTGCCGCGGCTTCACCGGCGCGCTGCGCCAGCGTATCGGTGTCCGCGCGGCTTCTGGCGGAGCTGGCGGCCACCTGCTCGATCTGACCGGTCAGGGAGTTGACGGCATCGCGTTGCTCGGCCGCAGTGGCCGCAATGGCCTTCGCGTGCCCGCCCGCCTCGCCGGTGGTGCCGACGATGGCGTCGAGCGCCTTGGCGGCGTCAGAGCTGAGCTCTTCGACTCCGGCCACGACATCACGGCCCCGTTCCATCTGTCCGGAGACCGCCGACACCTGGGTGGTGATCTCTCCCAGAAGCACGCTCGCTTCACGGGCCGCCTGAAGGCTCTGCGCTGCCAGATCTCTCACCTCGGAGGCCACGACGGCGAACCCACGACCTTCCCGGCCGGCGCGCGCCGCCTCGATCGCCGCGTTCAGGGCGATGAGGTTGGTGAGGTCGGCGATCTCCCGGATGGTGCCGATGAATCCCGTGATCCGCTGCGTCAGCGCGCCGAGCGCGGCGACCTTGTCAGCTCCCACGCCGACAAAGCCTTTCAACTCCACCAGCCGAGCGATGGCATCACCGATCACGGCGCGGTTTCGGGCCGCTACGACAGCAGCGGTCCCGCTGGCCGTGGCCGCCTGCGCGCCCTGTTCCATCATCTGTTGCGACGCCTTGGCGAGCGACCCCGTCGCCCTGAGTCCGCCGGCGGCGAATTTCTCAAGCTCAACAGCTCCCTGACGCATGCCCAGGGACACGTCCGCCAGGGCGGTGGCCGAGGCACGGAGTGAGTCGGCGACGCGTGCCAGTGAGGTGACCTGCTCGCCGATCTGCCCCACAGTGAGCACCAGGGGCCGCCGCAGCTCGGCGATGTGGATTGCGGTGGCCATCTGGCCCGCCAGGGTACTCATGGCAACCAAATCCTTGGGGCCGTAGAAGTGCCGCTTATGATGCTCCACCTCGAGCGTACCCAGGATCTCTTCGCCAAACCGGATCGGGTGGATGACCAGCATCCTGATGTCATCCGCCAGGTCCGCCAGCCGATCGTCGCGCCGCACATCCCTTACGATCACCGGCTCCCTGGACTCGACCGCCTCCCTCCGCAACGGTGCGATCGACGCCGCCGGCGCAACCCGGTTTGCCCGTCCAATCGTGCTGCGATACGCCAGTGACGCGTCGGAGTCGGGACCGGATACTCGATAGACCCTGAAGTCGCCCCAGTCGAGGAGCCGATAGGCCAGACGCTCGATCTGGGTAAAGGAACCCTGGAGTGTGGCATTGCTCGCGATCGCTGATTCCATGAGGTGGACCTTGTTCAGGTCTTCCGCCCCGATCGCCTCATCGAGGATATGACGGAAGAGCAGGCCCAGCCCGCCGAGAGCCAGCAGAGCCGCGAGCCATCCCGGGGGCTTCAGATTCGCCAGCGACCACACCACCCACCCGGTGCCCATTAAAGTGAGCAGGTACGAGCTGATCTCCCAACGGAGGATGAGGATCTTCTCGGCTCCCTCCAGCTTGTTACGGACCAGCAGGCTGAAGTAGAACAGCGCGCGGGAGATGAAGAAGTACAGCGAGACCAGAATCGCGGCGGCCGGAAGAAAGTCGACGTTGAGCTCGGTAGTGCCGTTGAGCGCAAGGATGGCGGCGTAGGGGCCGAACGCGGCTACGAATCCGATGACTTCACGACCGGAATTGACCAACCCGGCGCGCGGGTGCTTTCGAAGACCGAAGACATCGGCCGCGACCACGCCCACCCACAGCCCGGCGACCACCGGTGCGGGCCCCAGGCAGACGGCGCCGACCAGAGTCGGAATGCCCGATTGGGTGAGGTAGGAGTACTTGCTCAGCCG
>JALYPB010000003.1 GCA_030856585.1 Gemmatimonadota bacterium
ATGCGGAACCGGGTCTTCGCCCACTACTTCGGCACCTCCGCCGCCGCGGATGCATTCAACGCGGCGTTCAAGCTTCCCAACTTCCTTCAAAATCTCTTTGGTGAGGGAGTGCTCTCGGCCTCCTTCATTCCGGTGTACGTCAGGCTCCAAAAACAAAACCCGGAGGAGGCCCGGAGGGTAGCCGTCGCGGTTGGGGGTCTGCTCGCGCTGGCCACGTCGATCGTCGTGCTGCTTGGCGTCCTGCTCACCCCGGTGCTGGTTACGATCTTTACTCCCGGCTTCGATGGTGAAAAACGAGAGGCCACCATCCGGCTCGCCCGGATCTTCTTTCCGGGTGCCGGGTTCCTGGTCCTCTCGGCATGGTGCCTGGGAGTCCTCAACAGTCATGGTCGTTTCTTTCTCTCCTACTCCGCGCCTGTAGCGTGGAACCTGGCGATCATCGGCTCACTGCTCCTCTTCGGCGACACCAGCACGGGGTATCGCCTGGCCCAGGTAGCCGCCTGGGGATCAGTAGCAGGCAGCGCACTCCAGTTCGGGGTTCAGCTTCCCACCGTGCTCCAGTTGTTGGGCAAAGTCACGCCGTCGCTCAGGGCTGGCGCGGATGCGGTTCGAACGGTGCTTCGCAACTCGGTTCCAGTCTTCGTGGGGCGGGGGGTCGTTCAGGTCAGCTCCTATGTGGACACCGTGATTGCGAGCTTCCTCCCCACCGGAGCTGTCGCCGCAATTTCCTACGCTCAGGTGCTCTACACCCTGCCGGTGAGCCTGTTCGGCATGTCGGTCTCCGCGGCGGAGCTACCGGCCATGTCGGGGGTTAGCGGCAATGACACCGAGCGGGCGGAGCAATTGCGTACCCGCCTCGATGCAGGGCTGCGCCAGATCGCCTTTCTGGTAATTCCATCGGCCGTGGCTTTCCTCGCGCTGGGAGACGTTGTCGCAGGCGCGCTGTACCAGACCGGAGCATTCACTCGCGACATGACGGTGTACGTCTGGGCCATCCTCGCCGGCTCCGCCATCGGGCTGCTGGCATCCACCTGGGGACGGCTTTACTCGTCCACCTACTACGCGCTGCAGGACACCCGGACGCCACTCCGCTTCGCCGTGGTCCGGGTGGCGTTGACCATCGTTCTGGGATACCTGTTTGCCATCCCGTTGCCGCTCCAACTCGGCCTCGATCCGCGCTGGGGAGCAGCCGGCCTGACAGCGTCGGCCGGGCTGGCGGGGTGGGTCGAATTTCACCTTCTTCGGCGCGGTCTTCAGTCCCGGATCGGCTCGACCCATGTTCCCGTCTCGTTCGTCGCCCGGCTCTGGGGGAGTGCAGCGTCCGCGGCCGCTGCTGCCTGGGTCGTGAAACTGGCTCTGGAAGGCCGTCACCCCCTGCTCGTGGCGTTATTTTCCCTGGGTATGTACGGGGCCGCCTATTTCGCCATCAGCGCCGCACTGGGCGTGCCTCACGCCTGGCGACTGCTCCGGAGAGTAGGATGGCGCAGAAGCTCCTGAATCCCGTACGCCGCGCGATCCTCCCGGTGGTATCCTTGTGGTGAATCAGTAAGCGAGAGACCGTGACTTCTCCCCCCATCCCAGAGGAACTGCAACGAAAGCTCGATACGCTTCCGGAGGGACCCGGCGTGTATGTGTGGCGAGGCGCCGACGGAGAGGTGTTGTACGTTGGAAAGGCCAAGCGCCTCCGCAGCAGGGTGCGCAGCTATTTCGCGTCCGATTTCCCTGACAGTCCGAGGAACCGCCTGCTCCAGCGGCTTATCGCCGACGTGGACACGATTGTCGTGCCGAGCGAGGCCGGGTCGCTCATCCTCGAGAACAATTTCATCAAGGAGTATCGGCCCCGGTTCAACGTCCGGCTGAAGGACGACAAGAGCTATCCCTCCATTGCGGTGACGCTGGGCGATCCCTTTCCGCGGGTGCTCGTGACCCGGCAGCGCGACATTCCCGGGGCCCGCTATTTCGGTCCATACACCGACGTCGGCCAGCTGCGACGGACCCTGGCCATCATCCGCCGGCTCTACACCGTCCGGAGCTGCCAGGACCGGTTGCCGGAGGACCGCCGCGAGCGCCCTTGCCTCGACTTCTACATCGGTCGCTGCCGCGCTCCCTGTATGGGGTGGCACGACATGCCCGAGTACCGGCGGATGGTCACCGACGTGGTCGAGTTTCTCGAGGGCCGCACACAGGACGTGCGTGTCCGGGTCCGGCAGGCCATGTTGGAGGCCAGCGGACGGGAAGACTTTGAGCGAGCCCGGGAAATGAGGGATGCTCTCCGCTGGCTGGACCGGCTGGACGAGCCCGCGAGCGTCGAGGTGATGGGGACGGGGGATGCCGATGTAATCGGCTATGCTCGAGACGGAGACGATGCTGTGGGCGTGCTCATCCGGGTG
>JALYPB010000004.1 GCA_030856585.1 Gemmatimonadota bacterium
GCTGAGGGGCGCACCATCCCCGCGTATCTCGCGTTCGATCACCGGGTCGATGAGCTGCGAGATCTACGGAAGGCGGGCTGGATCGTGCTCGAGGTGTGGCCGGCCGAGAAGGGCCAGCGGGATTACGCGCGGCGACGGTTTACCGCGGCCCAGGCGAGGTGCACCGCCTCGGGACGCGAAGCACTGGAGCTGATCGGGCTGTAGTCACACTTTGAACGTGCCTTCGCCACGGCCGCCCGGCCCACGGAATCTGACCGATCGCCTTCATACAAGCGAGCTAGCTCGTGAACCGGCAGATCGTAGGGTACCACCAGGACAAGGAGCAGTACTGGGTCGCGGAGCTCGAGTGCGGGCACACGCAGCACGTGCGTCACGACCCACCGTGGCAGATTCGGGTCTGGGTCACAACCGACGAGGGCCGGCAGAGCCGTTTGGGCAGTACCCTAGAATGCCGCCGCTGCGACGAAGCCACCTTGAGCAGGCAGTGACGAGCTCGATCTAGGCTGCGGACAGCGATCTAACCGCCGCGTAGCTGCCCTCAGTGCGCCATCGGACTCGGCTGCCCACCCGCCTCCTGGCCCGGCTCGAGAACCCGCAGCACGCCGACGGCGCCCTTAGTCGCATCGGCGAAAGCATGGGTTACGAAGGGGTAGTCTCCAGGCTCGCGAAGCCGTAGCTCGAAGATGCTGCCGCCGCCGACCGGAATGTTCACCGTCTGTACACCGACTGTCGGATTAGCCGGCGGGCTGCCTTCATAGACCCGGTCGAATATTCCACCTACCACGTGAAAGGAGCTGATCCGGTTCGGGCCTGCGTTCACGACGTAGAGCCGCAACAGCTCGTTGGGGCGGACATCGATCGGATGACCCGCGTACTGATCTGCCCTCCCATTAAAGACCACGTGGTCGGGCGCGAGGCTCAGCAGCTTGTCCCACTGCAGGCTCCGGGTGCCATCGGCAGCAGGCTTGGGGGTCATGTAGAACTCGCTCTGCACGAAGACAAATTCCCGAGCCTTGGGCAGCGGTGCGGATGGGTCCACAATGATGGCGCCGTACATCCCGTTCGCGATGTGCATCGCGACCGGCGCGGTGCCGCAGTGATACATGAAGGACCCTGGCACCCGTGCCACGAAGCGGTAGCGGAGCGAGTCGCCGGGCATCACGTTGACATACTTCTTGCTGGGCGCAATCTCTGCCGCGTGAAAGTCCATGCTGTGAGGAATGTTGGCGCGGTTGATCAGGGTGAACTCCACCGTATCCCCCTGGCCCACGCGGAGTGCAGGTCCGGGTACCGTGCCCCCGAAGGTCCAGGCGGCATACCGAACGCCTGGCGCGACTGTCACCGTTCCATGGCTCATCTCTAGCCGGATCTTGTGCAGGCCGGTCTGTTTGGCCGCCGCGAGCGTCGCGATCACCGGCGCCGGGTCGGCTTCCGGTCCGCCTATCTTCGCCTCCCCGTGCGACACGTCGGCCGGCGGGCTGGTATCGGGCTCTTCCTCAGACACCGTTGTGTGTTGTTGGTCAGCTTCTATCCTGCGTTCGGCGCCGCCTGTCGAATCGGGACCTCTGGACGGGGAAGGGCCGCAAGCCGCGAGCAGGATGCTGAGGGCGCCTGCAGCCGCCCAATAAACGAGTGGCATAACTGTAATCCCTGCCATAGATATCCCGAGAAGAAGCCTCCATTGGCCCGACTGGATGCCGGAGATTCATAGTAGGCCAGCGAAACAGCACGGGCAACCGCGAGGACGTGCAGATGAAGACGGTTTAGCGGTTTGCTCGAAGCTGACTTCACGTGACACTGCTCCAAGTCGCCCGAAGCTGTTAGCAATCATTCCCGCCAAGTGAGGCCCCTTCATGGCCTCTTCGTCACACTTAAGTGCCACAGCTCGAACATGCGGAGGAATCCAGACGGTCATGGTGCGCGCCTGGGGCAGGGCCTTCGCAAGGTTGAAGTCGGTTCGACTTCAACCGAGTTCTAGGATGCCCGCCGCATGCCGGTCACAGTCCCGGTCACAGTCCCTGCCAACGCCCATCAGCGCCAGCTGGCGCGGCGGGCGCCGCTCCGAGCAGAACCAGCGCCGGCAGGCGACGGCTAGCGGACGACCCCCGCCTCACATGCGCGAGGTCGGGGGTTCGAGCCTCTCATCGCCCACTCCGCCGGACCCGTGCCACTCCCGTCCAGCCCGCCCGCCCCCTTGCCCTCAGCCGCCCATAGCGAAAGTTTGATCGGGGGTCTCCCATTCCGGGGGATGCCCTGGATC
>JALYPB010000014.1 GCA_030856585.1 Gemmatimonadota bacterium
TGCTACCGCTGCGTGGGCCGCCCGCTGAAGCAGCCGTACCCGGCCGGGCGAGACACTGAGCCTTTGACCCGCCACGATGGCTTCGGCAGGTAGCGTTCCCGCGTAGCGGCCGCTTTACGCTCGCACATCATCGAAGAACTCGAACCGGGCGGACTCAGGCCACACCATCAAAAGGGCGCTGCGGCCTCCCGCCGCCTTGATGTAGGGATCCAGCAGGCGGGTGGCCAGCACCAGGGTGTCACGCGACAGGTCGAGACTGGAAGGCCCCTGCTGGAGGACCACGTAATCCCAGCCACCAGTCTGGATGACCTCGACTGCGTTGCTCTTGCCGCTCACGTGGTCGATCAGCGCGAAATTAGGTCGCGGTACCGAGGTCACTTCGACTGTCTGGCCCGCGGACAAGGCGAGCTGAGCGACCGTGGCGGGAAGGTCATTGAAGTAGGTTAGGCTGTTGCCGATGAACAGGACGCGGTAGCTCGGACCCGATGCGGGCTGAGGTACCGGGGCCGCGTTCTCTCCGCTACAGTTGGCCAGAGCCAGACAGAGGACGAGCGCCCGCACGAGCCACCTCCAGGGATTATCGACGTGTGACTTCGATCATCCATGGACGCCGGTAGCCGTGCCGGACGCACAGACGTTCCGAAACCCTACACCCGACTTAATCGTCCTGATTTCATGATCGATCACAACGCTCGAAACGCTCCCCTGCTCCTCCTCCTTGCCTGCTTCACCGCCGATGCCGGCCCACCGGCGGTGATGTTCCGCGGAAACTCGGAGCACACCGGTGTCTTTGCCGCCCGATTCTTCGCTGGACAAGGCGGCGTGAAGTGGCGGGTGCGAACCGGTGGCGCGGTGCGATCCTCGCCGGCAGTCACCAGCAGCAGGGTAGTCGTCCTGCTTCGAAAGGTGAGACCATGATGCGTCCCACTCGCCGGCTCTCCTGCGGTGTTGTCGTTTCTCCTTGATGCATCTGCTGCTGGTCGCAACCCTCGTCAACGGTGCGGTAGCGCGGGACTCGCTCTGCACCGCCCACATCCGGGACGCCGACCCGTCGATCTATTGTCTTCCGCTGTTTTCGACGGCCAAGGCACCGCTGGCGTCCGGCACCGCGGTGCTGCGGCCGGAGCCGAGCCCGTTCGGTCTCGCGGTTACGCGGGATGGGAGACTCATCTCCCGGGTTGTGCTTACGCTGTCGGGTCTCCCTCAGCCAGAAACGCTCGGCCCCTACCATAGCTTCGTGGCCTGGGCCACGACGCCGGATCTGGATCCGGTCATCCGGCTCGGTGCCGTAGCAAATGGTCGCACGGTGACCCGGCCGATCGCGCTCGAGCGGTTCATCATCATGGTGACCGCCGAGCGCTCAGCCGGGACAAGCAAGAGAAGCGGCCCACTGGTCCTCCGGGGAAGCTCCCCCAGCCAGTTCATGGCTCCCCACGGGGTCACCACCCTTCCGCCGGCCAGCCGGCCGGAACACGAGCATCGGAGGGCAGGATGGACCATGCCGCCCATGCATCCCACGGCCAGCAGAATGCCATT
Source organism: Gemmatimonadota bacterium (assembly GCA_030856585.1). Lineage (GTDB taxonomy): Bacteria > Gemmatimonadota > Gemmatimonadetes > Gemmatimonadales > GWC2-71-9 > CAVVWJ01. Next base: position 1,537 of record JALYPB010000014.1, read on the forward strand.
TGGCCTGGAGCGCTTCGTTCCCGATGTAACGCCCTTCCTTCCGGCGTACCTGGGAAAGGCGTTGCCGGACGCGGTGCCCAGCAGGACGTACCAACTCGCCGATGGCGACACCCTTACCCTTACCGCCGCCATGGCGGGCCGGACGCTTCGCGGACACGCGCTCGTCATGTACGCCTATGACGGCCAGATCCCCGGGCCGCGGCTGGAGATTCCTCAGGGTGCCACGGTCACCGTGCGATTTCGGAACCTGACCGATCTTCCCAGCTCGATCCACTGGCATGGGCTTCGTCTCGCCAACGCAGATGACGGTGTGCCCGGACTTACCCAGCCACCGGTGCCTTCAGGCGGGGACTTCGTGTATCGGGTGCATGCGCCGGATGCCGGGCTGTTCTGGTATCACCCGCACAGCCGCGAGGACGCCGCCCAGGATCTCGGGCTCGCGGGCAATATCGTCGTGCGTGCGCGAGCGGACCGACGGACGGGCGGACAGGCGGATAGCTTGCCCGGGGAGCGCGAGGCCTTCTTGATGTTGGATGACCTTCTCATCGGTGAGGGGGGCCTGGTTCCCTATGGGCGGGAGGCCGCGACCCATGCGCTCATGGGC
>JALYPB010000035.1 GCA_030856585.1 Gemmatimonadota bacterium
GCAAAGGCACACCAGGGCACAGACCCGGAACAGGATCGGCCTTCGGCTAGAAATGCCGCCCTCGGTTATCGCACCGCCGCAGAGAAGGGGCTGCTCAAGATTCTCTCGAAGATGGGAATCTCCACTCTCTCCTCCTACTGCGGCGCACAGATCTTCGAGGCGCTCGGGCTCGGCAGCGAGGTGATCACATCCTGCTTTGCCGGTACCGCTTCGCCCCTCGGTGGGATCGGCTTCGAGGAGCTCGCCGAAGACGTTCTGGCTCGGCACGGCGCGGCATATCAGGTGGAGGAGGCCAGTTCGCTTCCGGATCACGGGCGCGTTCGTTTCCGCAAGGAGGGCGAGGACCACGGCTGGGCACCCCAGATCGTCATGGCGTTGCAGCAGGCGACGGGGAGCGGAAGGAAGGCGGCCAGGCAGGCGGACGGGCGGACGGGCGGACAGGCGGAAGAGGCCTACGGAGCATTTCTAGCCAGGAACGGAGCGCGAAGGCCGGCCGGGCCGCGCGATCTCCTGGCCGTGAAGCGGGGCGACGCAATTCCGCTGGAGCAGGTCGAGCCGGCCGAAGAGATCCGCCGCCGGTTCGTGTCCTCCGCCATGTCGCTCGGCGCGCTCTCGCCGGAGGCGCATGCCACCCTGTCGATCGCCATGAACAGGATGGGGGCCCGGTCCAACTCGGGCGAGGGCGGCGAGGATCCCGCGAACTACCACGGGCTCGGCAATGGCGACCGGGCCGACAATCGGATCAAGCAGGTCGCCTCGGCCCGATTCGGGGTGACCACCGAGTACCTCACCCGGGCGGAAGAGCTGGAGATCAAGATCGTGCAGGGCGCCAAGCCGGGCGAAGGAGGACAACTCCCGGCCCACAAGGTGACCGATCTCATCGCCCGTCTTCGGCACGCCGTGCCGGGGATTCAGCTCATCTCGCCACCGCCGCATCACGACATCTACTCGATCGAGGACCTGGCGCAGCTCATTCAGGATCTCAAGACCGTGAATCCCCGCGCCCGGGTTGGGGTGAAGCTGGTCTCCGAGACCGGTGTGGGCACGGTGGCCGCCGGCGTGGCCAAGGCCTACGCCGACTACGTGCTGATCGCGGGGCACAACGGCGGCACCGGCGCATCGCCCCTGTCATCCATCAAGCACGCGGGGTCACCCTGGGAGCTGGGCCTGGCCGAGGCACAGGCCACACTGGTGCGGAACGGATTGCGCCATCGCATCGAGGTTCGCACCGATGGAGGGCTCAAGACCGGACGCGACGTGGTGATTGCCGCGCTGCTGGGAGCGGAGAGCTACGGCTTCGGGACCGCGCCCCTGGTGGCCATGGGATGCGACATGGCCCGGCAGTGTCACATCAACACCTGCCCCACCGGGATCGCAACCCAACGCGAGGATCTCCGGGCCAAGTTCCGCGGGACGCCGGAGCAGGTGATCTCCTACTTCACCCTGATCGCCGAGGAGGTACGGGGCATCCTGGCGGCGCTCGGCGTTCCCACCATGGACGAGATCATCGGGCGCAACGATCTCCTGGAGCGGGTGGAGTGTCCCGATGTGCCGCGGGCACAGATGCTCGATTTGTCGGTGCTGCTGGCAGCCGGGCAGCGGGGCAGCGGGGCAGATGGGCAGGCAGCGCTGCGGAGAACGGTCGAGCGGAACGATCGGCCGGGCCTCATCTCGCTCGACAACGAGATCCTGGGCGATCTCAAGCCATACCTCGACTGCGGGCTTCCCTTCTCCGGCAACTACCAGATCCGGAATCACCATCTCACCGTGGGCGCCAGGGTGGCCGGCGCGATTGCGGAGCAGCATGGCGACGAGGGACTGCCACCCGGCTCGGTCCGGCTCCGGTTCACGGGCACTGCGGGTCAGAGCTTCGGGGCCTTCCTCTGCCGCGGCGTACATCTCGAGCTGGAAGGAGAGGCCAACGACTACGTCGGCAAGGGACTGAGCGGTGGCGAGATCACCATCCGGCCGTTCCGCCGGGCTGGCTACGCCGACATGTCGCACCAGAATCAGATCATCGGCAACACCGTGCTCTACGGTGCCACCGGCGGGAAGCTGTTCGCCGCCGGGCAGGCGGGTGACCGGTTCGCGGTCCGGAATTCCGGTGCGGTGGCCGTGATCGAGGGCGCGGGCAACCACTGCTGCGAGTACATGACCGGGGGCATCGTGTTGGTGCTGGGCCGTGCGGGCCGGAATTTCGCGGCCGGCATGTCCAATGGAGTTGCCTACGTCCTCGATGAGACCGGCACCTTTCCTACCCGGCTCAACAGCGACATGGTGGAGCTGAGCCGCATGGAGGACGAGGACATCGAGCTGCTGCGCCGGCTGATCCGGGAGCACGAGGAGAAGACCGTCAGCGCCCGGGCACGGAACATCCTGGTTCGGTGGGACGAATATCTGCCGCTGTTCCGGAGAGTCATGCCCAAGGGCTCGGAGACCCAGCTGGCCGCAACGCGGCAGGCGTATCTGAGCGAAACTCAAGGCGCCGAGGAGGCGTTACTGGCCCGCCGCACGGCCTGAGTCATTGCGAGGGCGCTCCGGCGCCCGAAGCAATCCCGCCGCCCGAGACATCGGACCCGCTGGATCGCCACGCGGACCTAACGGCCCGCTCGCGATGACTGCGGCTTGTCTGGTTCCCCGTCACCTCTGCACCCCCCTGATCGCTACATTCCGTCCATGCCTACCTTCGCTGACCTTGGCCTCAACCCAGCCCTGCTCGAGGCCCTCACGGCACTGGGATACGAGGAGCCCACCCCGATCCAGCAGGAGGCGATTCCGCCCATCCTCGCCGGGCGGGACCTGCTCGGCCAGGCCGCCACCGGCACCGGCAAGACCGCGGCGTTTGCCCTTCCTCTATTGCAGCGGTTCGGCTCGGAGGCCGCTCAGCCCTCCCGCCCCGCCATTCTGGTCCTGGTCCCTACCCGGGAGCTCGCGATGCAGGTGGCCGAGGCGTTCCACCGGTACGGTCGGGTGCTGGGAACCGGGGTGCTGCCGATCTATGGCGGGGCCGCATTCGACCAGCAGATCCGCGGACTCCGCCGCGGGGTACACGTGGTGGTGGCCACGCCGGGACGGGCGCTCGACCATCTCCGGCGGAAGACCCTGGTCCTCTCCGACCTCAAGGCGATCGTGCTGGACGAGGCCGACGAGATGCTCGACATGGGATTCGCCGAGGAGATCGACCTCATTCTCGAGGCGACGCCCTCGGAACGGCAAACGGCGCTCTTCTCCGCGACCATGCCGTCGCGTATCGCGCGCATCGCCGAGCGCCAGCTGCGGCAGCCGGTGCGGGTGTCGATCGCGAAGGAGAAGGGGCGGGCGGGCGCGGCCCCGAAGGTGCGCCAGACCGCCTACCTCGTCCCCCGGGCACAGAAGGTGACCGCACTCGGCCGGGTTCTCGACGTCGAGGCGCCGACGCTGGCCCTGGTGTTCTGCCGCACCCGGACCGAGGTGGACACGCTCACTGAAACGCTGGGGAGTCACGGGTACCGAGCCGAGGCCCTGCACGGCGGGATGACCCAGGACCAGCGGGACCGAGTGATGAAGCGGACGCGTGGCGGCGCGGTGGACCTCCTGATCGCGACTGATGTCGCGGCCCGCGGGCTCGACATCGACCAGCTGTCCCATGTGGTCAACTTCGACGTGCCCGCCTCGCCCGGAGCATACGTGCACCGGATTGGCCGGACCGGGCGCGCTGGGCGCGAGGGTGTGGCCATCACCCTGGTGGAGCCGCGGGAGCACCGGCTCCTCCGGAACATCGAGCAGGTTACCAAGCAGCGGATCCAAGTGGCCGCGGTGCCGACGGTCATGGACGTTCGCGCCCGCCGGCTCGATGTCACCCGGGCGTCCATTCGCGACCTGATCCTGGCGGGTGATCTCGAAGGCTATCGCGTGGTGATCGAGTCGCTGGGTGACGAGTTCGAGATCATGGACGTGGCGGCCGCGGCGGTGAAGCTGGCGCACGCGGCGGTGGTGGGGCCGGACGCGGATGAGACGGAGCTGCCGGCCATCGAGCTGCGGCCGCCGAAACCTGCGTCGAAGAAGAAGAAAGAGATCAACGGCAAGCGCCCGCCTCCGGCCGGTGATGGATTTGTCCGGATCTACGTGGGCGCGGGCCGCAAATCCAACATGCGGCCGACCGACCTGGTGGGGGCAATCATCAACGAGGCGGGGATCGATCCCAAGGAAATCGGCTCGATCGATATTACCGATCGGTTTTCCCTGGTCGAGGTCAGCAGTGAGGTGGCGGACCGGGCGATTGCCGCGCTGCGAGGTGCCACGATCAAGGGAAAACGGCTGACGGTTCGGCTGGATAAGGCCACCGGCAGGCGGGTTTCGGTCTAGGCCAGGACGGCCCGCTGCGCCGTTTTGACGCTATAGCGCTATGACGTTACCTTTAGGATATGCCTACTCGCAAGCGTGCCCCGAAGCGGGCCACTGTCTACTTCGATCCCAGCCTTCATAAGGCGCTTCGTGTGAAGGCGGCAGAAACCGAGCGCTCGCTCTCAGATCTCGTCAATGTGGCTGTCCGCCAGAGCCTCGCCGAGGATAGCGAAGACCTTGCTGCCTTTGAGGACCGGGCCCAAGAGCCGAGTCTGGCCTTCGCAGAGGTCCTCAAGGATCTGAAACGGCGTGGCAAGCTATAGCTTGCTTATTAAGCCTTCCGCCGCAAAAAGCTGGAAGCGCTCCCCCTAAAAGACCGAAGGAAGATCATTACTCGCATCGAGGCGCTTGCCTCGATGCCTCGGCCGCACGGCTACGAGAAGCTGTCGGGGCAAGAGCACTATCGCGTCCGGCAGGGGGACTACCGAGTCGTGTATAGTGTCGATGATGAGACCAGGACCGTGCTCGTCGTGAAGGTGGGCCACCGTCGAGATGTTTATCGGTAGCGCAGTCGGCCTAACGGACCGCGCATCAGCTGCGGCGACTTCGCCGCTTGGACACTATCCTACGTTCCTTAGAATTAAAGCGTCCGCCAGCTGCATGCGCTTGTTAGGCCTCAGCGGCGCGATGCCCAGCGACGCGGATGTCGCCGGTCATGTGCGCAGGCAATCACCACGATGCGTTGATCCTCGATAAAGTAGTAGACGGCATAAGGGAAGCGGAGCAGATGCGACCTGCGAATATCCTCGAGCACCACTGGGAACTGCGACGGATTGCGCTCGATGAGGGCCAACACAGCCCGTGCGGCGCGCAGAAATTCGAAGCCCAAGCCAGTACTCCGAGCCTCATACCACTCAAAAACCTCCCGCAGGGTCAGCCTTGGCAGCCGCCCGAAGAAACAAACGCGGCGTCACGCGCCGCGTTGTTCAATGTCGTCGAGGGCTTCTCGCCAGGGCTGGCCAGGATCACCGTCGCGCCGGTACTCCTCTCTCCTCCGGCGCAGCTCATCCGCAAGCTCCGGAGTAAGGGGAACAGCCGAGGGCTCGAGGCTATCCCATAGCTCCTCCGCAAGCTGGATGCGCTCTTCCGGCGTCAGGTGCGAGAAGTCGAAGATAGGTGAACTCACAATGGGAATCTGTCTCTAGCAAGTCTTACTGGCAAGCGATCGTGCCTGAGGCCTAACGGATTTGCGCATCAGCTGCGGCGACTTGGCCGCTCGCCCACTATCTAACGTTCCTTAAACCTGAAGCGCCCGTCAGCTGCATGCGCTTGTTAGGGGACAAAGGTCATCTGAGGGCCGCATTCAAAAGGACTGAGACGCGCACGACCTTGCAGGCTTTCCCCGAGATCCTTGCTATAAAACCAGTCCGCCTGCCGTTTTGGCTCAACAAGGATCAAGCGCATCGTCTCAACGACCGAGGACCCAAAGATGTGCAGACTGTCCCGAGCCATTCCCCATACCGAACCAGCAGATCTACGATCCTGTTGCCCCTGAATAAGGGCAACGTCACCCCATAAATCGTAATCTTTGGCCCAGCTATTCCGCGGCCCTTGGCTTGGGCGCAGCATTAACGTGTCTGCCGGCCGCCGTCCCTCGAGCCCGGGCGGCGGTGCGGCAATCCAATCGACTGCGAGGCACAGCGGCTCACGAGCGAGGAGCTGATCAGAGATCGTCTCATTTGGATTCATGGCACAACCTAAAGACGCTAGAAGCACAAGCCAGCATGTCTGCCAGGCGCCATCTAGCGTCAGATTGAACTCCCGCATTGTCAGTTTTGTCCCCTAACGGATCTGCGCATCAGCTGCGGCGACTTCCCAGCGCCCGCACAAACCTACGTTCCTTACACATGAAGCGCAGTCGGCCGCATGCGCTTGTTAGGCAGCGACACAGCAGTGTCAGGGTGCCGTCTGCAGCCGCGCCACAAGCTCCTGCGTTTCCCAAGCCGGGCAGTCACCCTGACTCAGACGGGTCTGCACGTCCGTAGCCGACCAGCCGAGGTAGCCGGGGTGCTCGACACGAACGTCAACCAGTCCTTCCGTTATTCCGCCGACCAGCAGGGTGTCAGAGGACAGATGCAGCAGGCGCTCGGCACGCAGGCTATCGTCCAGAGTCCCCGCTAGGAACACCGCTCCTCTCGCGTCTGCCAAGGGGGCATCTGTGACGGAATCACGCACATCGACAGCGACGGCCCAAGGTGGTAATGGCGCACAGACAACTTGGCTGTCGCTACAGCCGAAAAGCGTTGTTAACCACAACACGGTGTAAAGCGCTCGATACATCCGGATCCTCGCTTGTCGCTGCCTAACGGACCGCGCATCAGCTGCGGCGACTTCTTGGCATGGATACTATCCTACATTCCTTTGAACTGAAGCGCCCGCCAGCTGCATGCGCTTGTTAGGCAGCTGCCTGCGATCCCGCCCCCCCATAGGCGGACAAGGCCCACACGAGCAGAATCACGGCACCGGCCGCGACATAAAAAGTGCGGGCCGGGCCGTCCCAGCTCAGC
>JALYPB010000096.1 GCA_030856585.1 Gemmatimonadota bacterium
CGCCGACCCAGTTGGCCGCCGCGGCGTGGATTCGCGCCTCGGCGAGGCGGTTGCCGAAGTCGGGAGCGAGGCCGGCCACAGTCCTCCCTTGTGGATTCAGTACGCGACGGCGTACCGGGTGAAACCATCGATGTCGGCAGCCACTTGCTCCGCCACCGTGTCGACGGTGCTCGGTATTCTGCTATACGGGGCCCCCGCGGTTTCCTGGCGCCAGATGGCGAAGGTAGTTTCGATCGCCTCGTCGGCCGCGTCCGCGTCGCCATCGTCGTCCAGGTCATCGTCGGTCTCCCCGTAGGAAAACCGGAGCCGTGCGAGGCTGCCCGCGGCAAACCGGAGCCCGTCGGGCTGGAAATCCACGATCAGCCTCACCGTGTCCACGACCGTCAGCGTGATCTGGAGCGAATCACCCATGGCGATGGGGCTACCGTCGGGTCGTTCCACCAACGATCCGGCACCGACCACGAAGCGCACGAACTCGCTCGAGTCCGCCGCACCGGGCTTGGGCCGGTACATGATGCGCGCCTCGCGCTCCTGTCCCCGGACCGCGTAAAAGCTCACCTGGGTCGCAGCCAGCGGTGGGGCATCGTCGGCGGGCTTGAGGAACTTCAGATCGTCGTCGTCGCCCACGTCGCCGTCGCTGGAGCCATTCTCCTCGTCATCATCGTCCTGGTATTGTCCGAGCGATGGATCGCTCACGCTGTCGGCCGGTGACACCGGGGGTTCCCCCGCGCATCCGGCGACAACGGCCAGCAACACGGGGATGATGCACCATCGACGGATCAGGGTAATAACCGCTTCCATGACAACACCTCACGGTTGGTGATGAGCCTCGGCCTCATTGCTCAGGAGTCGCAGCAGCCTGGTCCGGGAGATCCCCAGGCGCCGCGCGGATTCGCTTTTGTTCCCGTCGCACAGTTCGGTCATGGCGCCGGCAGCGGCGCGGGTGATCTGCTCGAGGGTGGCGGGGAACGGGAGGGACGAACCTGGACCGGACGGAGTGCCGGGCTCCAGGCCGAGGTCATCGGCGTCCACCTCGCCACCGCCCGGGCCTAGCAGCGTCGCGCGCTCCATGACGTTGCGCAGCTCGCGCACGTTACCCGTCCAGGGGTGGAGTTCAAGCGCCCGCCCCGCCGCGCGGGTCAGCACCGGCTCCGCCAATCCGTACTCTGCGGCGAAGCGGCTGAGGAAGTGGCGCGCCAGCGGGAGGAGGTCCTCGCGGCGGGCACGCAGGGGCGGGAGCTCGATCGGGATCACGTTGAGGCGATGAAGCAGGTCCTCACGGAACTCCTGCCGCCGGACCGCCGCCGCGAGATCGACATGCGTAGCGGAGACGATGCGGACGTCTACGGGAATCGGGCGGATGCCCCCGATGCGGCGAACGACCCGCTGCTCCAGGGCGCGCAGCAGCTTCCCCTGCATCGGGAGGGAGAGGTGCCCGATCTCGTCCAGGAAGAGCGTCCCCCCATGCGCCACCTCGAACAGACCCGGTTTGGCCGCAGTGGCTCCGGTGAAGGCGCCGCGCTCGTGTCCGAACAGCTCGCTCTCAAGGAGCTGGTCGGGCATCGCTATGCAGTTCACGTCCACGAAGGGCCCGGCGCTCCTCGGTCCATTGTAGTGAATGGCGCGGGCCAGGAGCTCCTTTCCGGTTCCGGTCTCGCCCGTGATCAGGACCGTAACATTGGCATGGGGGATGACACGTGCCGCCCGCTCGATCGCGTCCTGAAGGAGAGGGCTTCGACCGAAGGTGCCCTCGAATCGGTACTTCTCCGCTTCCCGCCTGGCGAACGCCGCCCCGCTGGCGCGGTGGTGCGCCCGCTCCGCTCGCCCACGCACCCAGGAGCGCAACAGTTCGTTGTCCTGCGGAACCACGAAATACTGAACGGCGCCCGCCAGGATGGCGGCCACCGCCAGCCGGTGATCAGGGATCACCCCGACCACCGCAAGCTCGGACAAAGTGCCGTTCAACCCTTTCAGGACCGGCTCGACGGAGTCCTCCACGCCGGCTGCGCAGATCACCCCGATTACGCCCTCCGGGCAGTGCCACGCGTCCGCGCTCTCTGGCTGTAACGACCGCGAGCCCGCATTCGGATGCCAGTGCGTGCCAGAATTCCTCGAGAGACTCGCTCAGGGCCAAGATCGAAAGGCTCGGCACGTCGGCAGGCATCAGGCGAACTGTCTCCGGCGTCGTCTCGAGGCGCTCACGTATCAGCAGGCATAGAGGCCACCAGTATACCCAATCCTGCGATCGGCTTCCTGTGGTGCATCTCCCATCGGCACGGTTAGGGGCACGCCCCCATCGCGCCTTCCGCGCAGTCTCAGATCCGGAAATCAATTGAGAGCTCTCCGAAAGTACTGCTCTCGGCTTCGTCTTCGAACGCCCGTCCCGGTCGGAACCACCCGAGCACTAGCCTTAGGGTCACGTCCCGAATCTCACGGCAGCCCATGACGAGATCTATCTCGCGTCCGATGTCTTGGTGACGGCCAGACGGGTCCGCGGAGACGTTGGCGTCGCGCAGCCCGGTGGATGGGGTCGGCTGGTAATAGTCGTGCAGGATCAATTCAACGGAGCTTCGTCGCGTCGGCCGCACGCCGAGTCCGACCGTGGCGATCGCCAGGTTGCTCAGCTCGGGGTCGAGCAGCTCCCCGTAGTACTTGAGGTTGGTCACCCCGGCAAAGCGATCCTGATTGCCTTGCAGTCCGGTCTGGCGGAATGTGCCGTCGCGGCCGTCCTCGGGATCGTGATCGCCGGATCCGTAAGCATAGGCGATGGTGAGAGCCGGTCGAAGCGGCACATCCGGCTGGTAAGTGACCCCGGCATCCAGGCCGGTGGCTTGCAGGCGCAGGGAGTCCTCCCAGCCACCCAGCCGCGCCAACTGCGCCCAGTATTCGAAGTCAGGCGCGACGTCGCCGGATGATCTCAAGCCCAGGAGTACCGTGCGCCCTCTTCCCCCGGCCTCGCGCCCGCGCCGCAGCACGTAGGCGCCAACCCGGATCTGGGAAGCGGGCTTCAGATCGGCCTCCAACGAGAGCGCGTTGACTGGCTCGTCCTGCGAGCCCCGGCCCGGCTCGTGCCCGCGTGTCAGTGAGAACTCCATGTCGAGAGCCTTGGTGTCGTACCGGAAACGCATCCCGTCGAGCTCCGCGTCGTAGATCCATTCCCGCCGGTCTTTGAAACGCTGGCGGCCAAGCTGGACGGAGTACGTGCCACCACCACGGCTGCTGAGCTGGAGGTAGGCCTGTTGCAGCTCTATCGCAAGTTCGCGATCGCCGTTGGCCGGCCGGCCGAGCGCGAACCTCCGAGAGAGCTGGAGGCTCAGGAAAGCACGCATCCCGGCATGGGGCGCGAACGACCCCGCCAGGGAGGGCTCGGGCGCAAGGGTCGAGCGATCGTCTTCCCCTCGGTTCAGGTCCCAATGGCGGCGGAATTCGTAGTCGAGCTCGAGCTTGGCTCCGACGGCCAGGGACGGCGTGATCCGGTTCCGAGCTTGCGGTGGGGATCCAGGATCGTAGGCCGGCATGGGATCTGGACTCGTCTCCTGGCCCCTTGCCGACGGGGGACAGGCGGGCCAGAGGCACGCGATTGCCCCAGCTCGTCGAAGCCAAGGCATCAGGTGGACCGAAGTCCGGGAAGCAGCCTTCATGAGT
>JALYPB010000080.1 GCA_030856585.1 Gemmatimonadota bacterium
GAGCAGCCCAGCTTCACCAGCGATCCAAACAGTGACGCCTCAGCGCCGGCCCTTATCTGGACGGTTGCGCTGCCCCGTAGGTCAAGGTTTGACCCCGCCCTGATGTCCATGGATGAGCCGGCCTCCAGCCGCACGTTTTGACCGCTCCTGACGTCCATGTCGCTGGCAATGATGCGGACGCGGGTGGTGGTTGGCGCCCCGATTTCAATCCCGGTATCGGTGATCTTCACACCGCCATTGGGGCCGAGCAGCTCGATCCCGGTATCGGTGATGCTCAGCTTGTAGAGTCCGTTCGGGCTCTGCTGGACGATCGGGGCCGCAGCAACCGGAAGGCTGCGACGCAGCACCGTGGCGGTGGCCAGCTCAGCTAAAGGCGGGTGAGCCAGACTTATCGGCTGATCCGCAGAATGTCCATGGGTCATTCAGTAGCGGCAGGCCTCGGAGCTCCTTTTCCCGACCTAAACCCGCCCTACCGCCGTACCGCCGTACCGCCGTACCGCCTACCTTGAACCCATGACCTATCCCTCCGGCCTCTTCAATCAGTCCGACCGATGGTATCGCCCCCTGATCGGGACCGCTGCCTTTGTCATCATCGCGGCCGGCATCCGCACTGCCGCCCCGGTGCTCAACAGCATTCTGCTCGCCGCGCTGCTGGCGGTGGCGGTGCTGCCGTCGTTCGATTGGCTGCGCCGACGAGGCGTGTCGAAGGGCCTGGCCGTCGTGCTGACCACCCTGCTCCTGGCCGGCGTCGTGCTGGCGCTGCTGGGATTTCTCGGGGTAGCAGGTAGCCGGCTGGTGGGGGTGCTCCCGCGGTATCAGGACAAGGCCGAGGCGCTTCAGCAAGGGCTCAAGAGCTGGATGATCGCTCGCGGTATCGACGCCGAAAGAGTGCTATCGCTCGATCTGGTGAACCCGGGCCGAATGCTGGGCCTGGCGGCGGGGTTCCTCTCCCAGGTGGGCAAGGTGCTCAGCCAGACCCTGCTGCTGGTCCTGATCGTGGCTTTCATCCTGGTGGAGCGAGGCTCGCGTGACAAGATATTTGAGCCGGGAGGGATGGTGGAGGGCGTGGCGCGCGACGTCCGCCAGTATCTCCTGATCACCGCCGCCACCGGCCTCGGCTTCGCCGTCCTGGCATACATGCTCTTGCGGGCGGTGGGAACCGACCTGGCGCTGGTGTGGGCGGTGCTGGCGTTCGTCATGAACTTCGTGCCGAACATCGGCATCATCCTGTCGGTGGTGCCCCCTGTCGCCCTCACCCTGCTCGAGCTCGGCTGGCATCGCGCCCTGGTGATCCTGGCCGGGTATCTCGTGCTCAACTTCGTCGTGGACAACGTGATCAAGCCGCGGTTCATGCAGAGCGGCCTGGATGTCCCGCCACTCCTCGGGCTGCTCTCGCTGCTGGTCTGGAGCTATCTGCTCGGGGCCCCGGGGGCGCTCCTGGCGATTCCGCTGACCATTGCGGTCCGCCGGGTGGTCCAAGGCGGTAAGCCTGCCCCGAGCGAGTAAGCGAGGGGGCGGTAGGCGAAGCGGCGGTAGACTGATGAGTCGCGGGAGCGCAGTCACAGCCATAGCACTGCTCTCGTGTCTGGCATGCACGGGCTCATCAACATCCAAGGAGCCGACCGGAACGTGGAAAGCCGGGGCATCGCTCTTTTACGGAAGACCCGACCCGTCATGGGAGGTGAGTCGAGACACGGCGAGCAGTCTGGCTCGATGCCTTCAGCAACTCGTCCAGCCGGTCACGCCGAGATTCCGGAGCCACCCTCGCTGGGTTACCGCGGATACTGGCTTCGCGCGTCCGACGGCCGGGAGTGGGAGCTATTCGGCGGCCTGGTGAAGGCCGCCCAGGGGAAGGGGAGCACCCGCCTCCTGGATACCAACAGGAATTGCGAGCGACAGCTTCTACGAGCCGCGCCCGCCGGAGTGCTGCCGCCCGGTCTCATGTCTTCGCTTTCTTACTCGATTCGGTGATGCGGGCCTTCACCAGCCGCGGACTACTACGGCAAAAGCTTTAACACGGAGAAGACACGGAGAACACGGAGGGCGTTTTGGATCTCGTGGCACTTTTTGGTCAACCGCACACCATCCAGCCTCGGGATCTATACTAAGAGAACTCCGTTGGTGTGCAGACGGAGCCCTCCGTGCCCTTCGTTGTTCTCCGCGCTCTCCGTGTTGCGGCTTTTGCGGAGCGTAGAGCAACTCGACCTGGTCACCTTGGACTTCACTTATCTAGACGGTGCTTGTGATGCCAGAGAAGAAGATCATCGCAGTCGTCGGGGCAACCGGTGCGCAGGGCGGGGGACTGGTGCGCGCGATCCTGGCCGACAAGAGCGGCTCGTTCACCGCCCGCGCCATCACCCGGGACCCGGTCTCCGAGAAGGCCAAGGCGCTTCGGACGGCCGGGGCCGAGGTTGTCGGCGCCGATCTGGACCAACCCGCGACTCTCGAAAAGGCGTTCGCCGGTGCCTACGGCGCCTTCTTGCTCACGAATTTCTGGG
>JALYPB010000089.1 GCA_030856585.1 Gemmatimonadota bacterium
ACTCAGGATACCACGATCATCACCAGCGACACCACTATTCGGGCGGACACCGTCCGCAAGGAAGGTGAGTTGAAGAGGGACACTGCAAAGAACCACTAGTTTCCCACGGGGCGCGTTGCACATTTCATCCGCCCGCCGGCGCCGGCTCAGTCCGGCGTCGGGCAGTTGGGGCGGGCAAGACCTCTCGTGAAAGGCAGACCCCTCACCGTGCCCGCACCGCACTCCTCGCGTTCGGCGCAGATCCTGCTCTTCGGCCGCAACTTCATCAAGCATCCGAAGATGCTTGGAAGTCTGATCCCCAGCTCCCGCTTTCTGGTCAATAAGGTCCTCAGCGAAGTGGACTGGGCCCGGGCACGAGTGTTCCTGGAGTACGGGCCTGGGGTCGGCACCTTCACCACCGAGATCCTCCGGCGTATGCGGCCGGATGCGGTCCTCGTGGCGCTGGAGACCAACGCCGATTTCGTACGGTTTCTTCGGGGCAGGGTGAGGGACGAACGGCTGCATGTGGTGCACGGCTCGGCGGCCGACGCCGACGCCGCACTGGCGCGGCTGAACCTGCGTCAGGCCGATTACGTGATCTCCGGCATTCCATACACCACCATGCCGGCTCACGTGCGGGAAACCATCCTTCGCAAGACCCATGCGGTGCTGCACCCCAGCGGTGCGTTTCTGGTCTACCAGTTCACCCGCACCGTGTTGCCCTATCTCCAGCAGGTCTTTGCCCTGGTGCGCCAGGACTTCGAGCCCCTGAATGTGATGCCGGCACGGCTGTTTTTCTGCCGGCATCACCCCGAACGCGCCAACGGAGACCGGAGCGGTCAGCGCATTAACGGCGCGGTCCGACCGACGACACCTCTTCAGTCCGTGGCGCCTGACCTGACTCCGAGTGCCACACCGCCTCTAACGTCCGGCTGATCTCAGGCAACACGTCCTCCCGTACCGGTAGGCCGTCTTCCTTGAGAAACCGGATTACCGCCGCCGGGATGATGTTGTGGAGCCTCACCACCGCGTCGGCGTAGTCGGTAAAGTGCTGCTGGGCCAGCTCAGCCACCTCTCGGTCATCGAGTCCCAGCCCGGTGGTATAGAGCATGGTGTAACCGATCGTAGCTAGACTGAACGCCGTGTAGTCGTCCCGCAGATTCTTCGGCAGCCCCTCGCGGCGCACCAGGTCGATGGCCGCGGCGCCGAAGCCCAGCACCGCCGAACCAGCCCGCTTGATGACCCCCGCCGTGCCACCCGCTTCTCGGCGGTCGCTGAGCCCCTTGAGATCGGAGATGTGGTTCTCGACCTTGCGATGAATCTGAGTGAGCTCGCGAGTCACATCGGGGTAGTCCTTCAGGTCCTCTAATTGCCCATGGAGGGCCTTTTCGATGTGGTCTTCGAGCGCGAGCATGTCCGTGATGTAACTGTTTATCGCTTCGTTCTTGTCCTTAGGCACGTTAACCTCCTCAGGGGTAGTGTTGCCGGTAGGGACGTACAATCGTGGTTTGGCCCGCAGGGATCTGTGCCGACCATCACTAGAATTGAGAAAAAAGGCGATTTG
The DNA here is from genome assembly GCA_030856585.1 of Gemmatimonadota bacterium. Classification (GTDB taxonomy): domain Bacteria; phylum Gemmatimonadota; class Gemmatimonadetes; order Gemmatimonadales; family GWC2-71-9; genus CAVVWJ01. The sequence continues at coordinate 1,544 of JALYPB010000089.1, forward strand.
GTGGACCAGTACATCGGGGCGCACACGGTGGCGAATGGCGGGATCCACATGGCGGCTCTCCGCGCAGGAAACGCCGGCATGCGGGCCCTGCAGATATTTACCGCACCTCCGCAGTACTATGGCGACAAGGCCTCTATCCGGCCGGAGCGCATCGAGCGCTTTCGCTCCGCGCTGGGCCAGGCGAAGATCGCCCCGGAGCATGTGGTGGTGCACGGAGCCTATGTACTCAATACCGCTACCGAGGACGAGACCAAGCTGGCCCGCGCGCGTGCCGGCCTGAGGAAGGAGCTGGAGCGATCGACGGCACTGGGCGTAGGAAGCGTGTGCTTTCATCCGGGCGCAGCCACCTCCGGCGACCGGGCTACTGCGGCTGAGCGGGTGGCCAGTGCAATCACCGATGCACTCGAGGCGGTTGAGGGCTCCACTCGGCTCCTGGTAGAGAACACCGCCGGAGCTGGTATGACCCTGGGCAAGACCGCAGCCGAAGTGGGAACGATCCTTCATTCCGTGCCGGCCCGTCTCCGCCATCGTACCGGCTATGGTCTCGACACCTGTCACCTCCTCGCGTCAGGGCACGACATCACCCGCTCGGAGCGGGAGCTGACCCGCGTCCTCGACGAGTTCGAGGAAGCCACTGGCTCGGCGCCGTCCTTCTTTCATCTGAACGACAGCGAGGGCGCACTAGGCTCGAACAAGGACCGCCATGTGCTGATTGATGACGGAAAGATCGGCCGGCAGGCGTTCGAGTGGCTGTTGCGCGACAGGCGGACTGCTGGAATTCCACTCATCCTCGAGACCCCACAGCAGAACTACGACATTGCGGAGGACGATCCGTCGCCGGACCCCTACGACCTGGCGATGATGAAACTGCTGCAATCACTACAGTCTTGACGTTCAAGGGGATGGCACTCCGAGGCCGCCAATTCCCCTGCCGGTGGCACCGCGGCCCGCCGCACCTCTGGCAGATCCTCCCCTTCTTCCAGCGTCCTACTCCCTGTTCTGGTTCCGCACCTGGTCCATAATGCCAGCCGCTGCACGAGGCTAAGTCGTTCGACGTAAAGCAGATGCCGGTCGGGGCGGTGCACCGGCGTTCTAGTGTGCCCGGATTTTGCATACTCGGACCGCATCATGAACCGACCCAGTTCCGCGTTCCTTCGTCCGCTCCAGAGGCCCAGTCGGCCGTTCGTGACCTTCCTGGCCGCGGCCGGGTTTGCCGGCGCGCTGCTGCTCACGCCCACGGCACAGCTCGACTCGCCGGGGTTTGTCGCTATCCTGGCGCCTCACGCGAAGACGGTGCCGGCGGTTCAGCTCGACAGTGCCACGTTGGAACGCGAAGTCGTCAGCCGCTACGACCACCTCCCGCTCGCGCAGATCTTTCGGCGGCGGGCAGAGCCAGAGATCGCGAACCGTGTCGCCCGGGCCATCGTCAAGGAAGCTCGCGAGCTCCAGATCGCGCCGAGCCTGCTGGCCGGTGTGCTTATTACGGAGAATGCCAGGCTCGAGCCCGAGACGGTGAGCCACAAGGGTGCGGTTGGACTCATGCAGGTGATGCGCTTCCACGCCGGCGTGTTCGATTGCGATTCCGACGACCTGCTTCAGGTGGAGGCCAACATCTGCCATGGAGCCCGCGTCTTCGCTGGGTACCTCAAGCGAACCAAGGACGTACGCTCCGCGCTTCTGCGCTACAATGGCTGTGTCCGAAGCAGGGCTACGCCGAGCTGCCGGCGATACCCCAGCAAAGTGCTTCAGGAAGCGGAGGAAGTCCGCCAGCAACTGCTTCACTACCTGCCGCCCCGGCAGCTCAAGGCGCTCTCCGCGCGGGTAACCCCGACGCTGTAGCACCGCAGCCTACAGTCCCTCGAAAATCCGCTCCAGAACCTTCCCGACCTTGCGGCCGAGCTCCTCGAGCTGGTCCAGCAGCGGCGCATGATGGGTCCGGCAGGCGTTGGCCGGCTCCGCCCCGGCCTTGAACCACTCTCGCTGGGTGATGGGGCACCATTCGTTGGCAAGCTCGCCGTTCGAGGCATCAATGGTTCGCTCCACCACGCCGGCCGGTGGACTCCAGGATCCCGCCGGCGACCGTTCGCGCCACCCGTCGAGATAGAACGCCGCCCACGCCGGGGCCGCGAGGCGACCCCCCGACGCATTGGACGCGATCGGGCGGGGCGCGTCGTAGCCGAACCAGAAGCCCGCCACCAGCGTCGGCGTGTAGCCGATGAACCAGACATCGGTACCGTTGTTGGTGGTGCCGGTCTTCCCCGCCACCAGTCCGCGTACTCCCATCTGGCGCACCACGCGGCCGGTGCCGCCATCCACAACCGACTGAAGCATCGACGTGATCTGGAATGCCTCCGCGCGGCCGAGCACTCGCTCCGCCTGCTTCGGTGGAGCTTGCCACAATACGGTGCCGTCGGCGGCCTCGATCCGGCTCACGATAGAGGGCTGGACCCTGATGCCTCCATTGGCAAAGGGGGCATAGGCTGTCACCAGCTCCAGCGGGGTGACCTCCAGCGCGCCGAGCGCCAGAGAGGGGACGGCGTTCATCTGGCTCTGAATGCCTGACCGGTGAGCCAGCGCCGCCACCCGCTTCTCTCCCACCGCCTGGCTGAGGCGCACCGTGGCGGCATTGGCGGAGCGCATCAGCGCCCTCCGCAGGGTGAGCGGCCCTCCATATTCGCCGCCAAAGTTCTCGGGCCGCCAGATCTTCCCCACGTCATCCACCTCGACCGGAGAGTCGTCGAGGATGGTGGCGGGACTGTAGCCGGCAGCGAGCGCCGCCGCGTAGACGAAAGGCTTGAAGGCCGATCCCGGCTGTCGTCGGGCAGCCAGGGCCCGATTGAAGCCGCGTCGAACCGACCGGCGGCCCCCAACCAGCGCACGGATCTCACCCGTGCGGGGGTCGAGCGCCACCACCGCTCCCTCGATCTCTGCCCTGGAGGGTGATCGCGGAGCCTGCCGCTGGATGGCTGCTCCCTGGATCCGGACCGCGCGTTCTGCCGCCTGCTGAGCTTCGGCATCGAGCGTCGCGTGAACCACAAGATCTCCAGCGGTGGCGGCGGCGCGGCCAAGCAGCGAGTCGACTGCGTCGCGAATCGGATCGAGCGCGTACGATCGACTTCGGGACGGGCGCCATTCTGCCGGTGCCAATCGGAGCGTCTCTCTCTGCGTGCGCGCGGCGAGCTCGGGCGTGATGTAGCCTTCCTGCGCCATGAGCGACAGCACCAGGTCCCGTCGTGCCCGCGCCCTGTCGGGGTGCCGCCGCGGCGCGTACAGCGAGGGACCCTTTGCCAGGCCTGCCAGAGTCGCCGCCTCGGCCAGCGTGAGCCGCTTGACGCTCTTGCCGAACAAGTCACGGCTCGCGGCCTCGACGCCGTAGGTCCCGTTCCCCAGATAGATGATGTTGAGGTATGTCTCGAGAATCTGCTGCTTGGTGAGGGTCCGCTCCAATCGCCGCGCTAGCTCCAGCTCGATGAGCTTCCGCCGGAGACTGCGCTCGGTCGAGAGGTGGGGCAGGAAGGCGTTGCGCACCACCTGCATGGTGATGGTGCTGAATCCCTCGCGGACACCGATCGCCGAGACATTGCGCACCAATGCGCGCCCGGCACTGCGCCAATCGACGCCGCCGTGATAGTAGAACCGGCGATCCTCGGTGGCCACGAAGGCCGCCCGCACCGACCGTGGCACGCCGTTGACCGGCACGTTGATGCGGCGCACGTAGGTGAGGCGGCCAATCAGCTTGCCGGAGCGGTCCAGCACCCGGCTGCCTTCACTCGGCCGGAAAGCCTGGATCTGACTGGTCGAGGGGCATCCGTAAAAGCCGCAGGTTCCCACCCACGCGACCAGCAGCAGGCAGAAGCTCAGCCCAACCGCCAGCAGCAGGAGCCCGAGACGGTGCCACCGCCGTTCTCCCTGCATCAGCCATTCGATCGGTCTTCGCCAGTGGATCATCGCCTCGGCCCTGGATAGAGAAACGGCCCCGAAGCCCGGGGCCGTTCACTGGCATGCCGCGGTGCAGCCGGCTCAGCTTGCCTGGGGGGCCTCATCAGACGGCGAGGAGCCTGCGCGGGTTTCCGACCGACCCTCGTTGGTCTCCCGCTGGCCGCGAGTTCCACCGCGCTGGAACCGGTCCCACTGATCGGTAGCGCGACGTCCGACATCTGCGGCGACATCTTGCACCCGGTCGCGGGCGGTGGCGGTGCGCTCGCTCGTCAGGAAGTAGGTCGCGGCCAGTCCGGCGGCGAGCGCCAGGAGCTTGCCGAATGAACCCGAGTCTTCCTCCTCGCCGAACTGCAGGTCGCGGACCCGGTGCTTGGCCTTCTTCCAGCGATCTTCCACATCCTCCCATTCGTCACCCGCGTCCTCCCGCAATTTCTCCAGCCGCTGCTTGACCCGCTTGCGCGCCTTGCTGCTCACCTCCTGCACGTCTTCCAGACCCTCACCCATTCCCTCACCCAGAGCGGCGAGCCGCTTGATGAGGAGTTTGCGGGTCTTGGTTCCCGGTTGGGGTGCGGCGAGCAGGCCGACGCCGACACCGAGCAGCGCGGCCATGAAGAGAGATCCTGCACCGGGGCCTCGCCGGCTGCTGCTGTCTTCGGACCAGGCGTTCGTGGGGTCGTTGCTCTTGCTGTGCTGATTGATCATGAACCCTCCCATCGCCACCCGGCAGGGGGCGAGTTCTCGCTGAAATCGGTCAAAACGGCGTTCGGGACCTGCCGGTCCGAAACGGGACGTTTCGGACTCTAATCAATAAGCCCGAGGAAGGAAACATCTTGCATTACACCACCGACGGTCGAAAAACGCACCCCGGACCTCGCGCCCATTGGGCAGCGAGGAGGATCATCCAGAGACCGAGGTGGGGTTTATCCCAGCGGGTTGTCGATGGATAAGATGTTACTGCCCGGCAACTTAGGGAACGAGGCCGGAGTGCGAGCAAGGCCGATTTGGTGGTCTGACTCAAATAAGCACGGATCTGGCTCATCAGAATCGCGACAGCAGTCCCCCTACGGCGATCCCGTATTCGTCCTCATTACCAGGGCTCCGTCGGCTCTCGCGCGCGGGCTCCCGAACCAAGTCGAGTGTGCACCATGTATCTCGTCGAACTCAAGCCAGGCAAGGAAGCGCTCTATCGCACCGGAGACGATCTGGCGTTGGCCATTCGCGATGGCGATGTCGATGCTCGTTCACGCATCTACCATCGGGCCACTGCGAAGTGGATCTCGATCACGCTGCATCCCCAGTACAAGGCGATCATAGCGGGGCAGAGTGAAGAGCCGATCGCGCCGCCCGCGCGTAAGTCCTGGGGACTCTTCCCCGCCGGCCTCATCGGCCAGGGACTGGAGATGTCGTTGTCGGATGCGGAAGCTGCCGGGGGAAGAGTTCGTCACCGGTGGAAACGGCCCATCGGCCTGGGTCTGTCCGCACTGTTGCTGGTTCTGGGGATTCAGCTTGCTTCCTCGGGTCCGCGTCCCCCATGGGCCGGCCACGGAGCGGGCCTGTCCGTGGCACGCCGTTCGGCGCCAATGGCAGCCGAGTCGAAGAGAGGCACCGAGCGCACCGAGCTCGTCTCACTGGCCAGCAGCACAACCGGCTGGGCGGCTGACTCGCAGCCTGCGCCCAGCACGATTAACCTCCCCGCGCCGATCGAAGTTGTCGCGCCGGTTCTTCCACGAGCCCCACGGCTACGGACCAAGGCTCTGCGTTCGGCGTTGCAGGTGGCTTCAGCTGAAACGCCGGCCAAGGCAAACTCGGTCGATGCTCTTCTCCGCGGGTATGAAGCAGCGAGCGATGCGGTCAGCTCGAGGCTCCAGGGTGGCTTGCGGGTCGCTCGGCTCAACCGGCTGTTCGCGCCCGGGCGCCTCAGTCCCGGTGGCGGCGTGACCGACACCCGGCTCAGCCTGGCGGGAGTCGTGAACTTCATCCGCGTTTACCGGCAGCAGCAGGCCGCCGTCGAGAAAGCGTACCAGGACTCGTTGAATCAGCTCTCCAGGCGTCATCGCTGGACACCGGACGACTTGCAGCGGTGGTCCTCGCGGCCTCTCCGCAAGGAGGCCCCAACGCTGGAGCTCGCCAGCGAAACGCTGGTGTCGGGTATCGATAGTCTTTTGGGTGTATTGGATGCTCAGGCCGGCGCATACAAGGTGAGAGGTACTGCCATCGCCTTCGAAGACCCGTCTGCGAGCCAGGCCTACAGCGCGCTCAGGCGACGGATCAAGGCGCAGATCGACGCGGCTGTTGCCGGCGGTGGCGCCACCTCACCGGGCCCGACCTCCTTGCTGCTTCGGGCGATTGGAACCAGTACTCTACCGCGGGAGACGTGAGCCGACGGTTTCGTTCCGCGCGATCAAGCCCGGAGTCTCCGCCATCGCCCGTTCGGCCAGCGCCAGCTCGCCGCGGGCGATCAGCGCATCGAGGGCCTCGCGAGGCGAGACACCTGAACGCCGAGGACCGTGGTGATCCGTGGCGAGCAGGTCCACCAGACCCTGTTCGATCATTTGCCAGGCCAATCCTTCCGAGCCGGGACTGGAACGGTTGTAGTGTCCGGTGAGACTTCCCACGTTGACCTGGAGCAGGGCTCCCAGCTCCTGCCAGGTGCGCATCACCTCGAGCGGATTGTGCCCATCGAGGTAGTGGTAACGCTCCGGGTGGGCAACGACGATCTGCCGTCCAGCTTCCTGGACCGCGCGGACGACGTCGTTGTGGTTGCCCTGGAGCTCGAAGCCGAACTCCACCAGTAGAAACCTGCCACCCGCCAGCCCTACGTCGCTCCGGCCTACGATTCGCCGCACGGCCGCCGCGTCGGGAGCCAGAATCTCCTGCCCCAGGGCCAGGGAGGGCAGGTCGACCTGACCCGCCCAGGCCGCTGAGAGCGTGTCGAACGCCCGGCGGTGCCGGCCCAGCTCCCGGTCGATCGCCGATTCATCGTGCAGGTACGGGACCAGGAGATGCGGCGTGGTGACTACCACCCGGACCCCTTCGCCGTAGAGTCCCGCCAGGGCGGCCAGCGACTCTGCCACGTTGACGGTCCCGTCGTCCACACCGGGAACAAGATGACTGTGGAGGTCTACTATGGACAGCGGGGGGTAGTTTGTATCGGTCATGGTGCGAGTCTAAGGCAACGATCGGGCCAACGGCAGCACAGCCCTTGTCCGGCGACAGGGTGGCGCCGTCAACCGAGCGGATTACCTCAGGGCGCAGGCCACTATACTCTTCACGTATCTATCGCCCCAGCCACCTCACAGCGGAGTCCGCGTTGCATACCGCCCGCCGTACTCACGGGTTCCGCGAGTCCGTCATTCGGGGCATGACCCGTCTGGCTCGCGAGTACAGCTCGATCAACCTTGCCCAGGGGTTCCCCAACTTCCCCGCGCCCGAGATGCTGAAGGACGCGGCGGCCCGGGCCATTCACGACAACATCAACCAGTACGCCATCACCTGGGGGGCGCACCGGCTTCGGGAGGCGCTGGCCCGGAAGTATCACACCTGGTATGGGCTCGAGGTGGACCCCGAGCGGGAGATCAC
>JALYPB010000092.1 GCA_030856585.1 Gemmatimonadota bacterium
GCCCATAGCCCATAGCCCATAGCCCATAGCCCACCTACCACCTGACCGCCGCACTCCCCCACATGAAGCCCGACCCGAATGCGGTCATGACCAGAAGATCGCCAGGTTTCAGCCGGCCGCTCCGTATACACTCGTCCAGTGCGATGGGTATGGTGGCCGCGGTGGTATTTCCGTATCGCATGATGTTGTTGTAGACCTGATCGTCACGCAGCTTGAGATCTTTCTGCATGGCCTCCGCAATCCGGAGGTTGGCCTGGTGGGCCAGCAGCAGATCGAGCTCTTCCAGCGTATGCCCGGCTGACGACAGGACGGCGCGCACCGATTCGGGCATGCGAGCGACCGCGTGGCGAAAGACCTCCCTGCCGTCCATCTGCAGCAGGTGCTGCCCGGCGTCGATCTGTCCGTGAGACACTCTCGGATGGTACATGGACCCCGGGCTATCGACCCACAGCTTCTCCGCGTGCGCGCCCTCCGAGTGGAGATCGAAGGCCAGGATCCCTCCATTCTCCGCCTCATCAGCACCCAGGAGAACCGCCCCAGCCCCGTCGGCGAAGATGACCGCCACATGCCGGCCTTCGCTGGACACATCCAGCCCGGTGGATTGGATCTCCGACCCGACCACCAGAACGCGTCGGTACTGGCCGCTCCGGATCCAGGCGTCGGCGATTGAAAGGGCGTAGATGAACCCGCTGCACTGCGCCCGGATGTCGAGCGCCGGAATGGTGGAGATTCCGAGCTGGCGCTGCAGGTACACCCCGTTCCCCGGGGCGAAATGGTCGGGGCTGGAGGTCGCGTAGACGATGGCGTCCAGCTCACCCGCCGGTACTTCCGCCATCTCGAGGGCCCGGGTGGTAGCGCGATGCGCCATGTCGACCCCGGTCTCGCCTTCGGTCACCCAGTGGCGCTCTTCGATGCCGGTGCGGGTGCGAATCCACTCGTCGGTGGTGTCCATGAGCTTGGAGAGCTCTGCATTGGTTACGACGCGGTCCGGGACGGAAAAACCGGTTCCAAGAATTCGGGAGCGTTTCATCACATCATCCGGTGAGAGACGGTGAGGACGAGAGTTCCATCTTGAGGCGCGAAGAAAAGGACCGCAAGGTTGCCACCACTTTCGCACCTCCGGACGGCCGTCCTTCCGGACCGGCTCATTATTATCGCGTCGTACGCCGGGGACGGAGAGCCCAGAGCCATATATAGATCAGCCACGCAGCCGTCAGCGCCCATCCCATGCTGCGCCACGTCTCCCATACCACGCCGATCGGGGTAAGCCAAACGGGCCACCAGGAGTCGGGCCGAAGCCGGTGGCGCTCGATGATCGAAACCGAGGGGAAACCGGTGCGCAGGGTATTGAGGATGGCCGAGCACGGGTCCGAGCGCCTTCCCGCTGGGAGGTGAACAAGATTCCAGACCATGCTGGTCGCTCCCCACCCATGGCTGTCGCTGACGCCCACCACGAAGCGATTGTGGGCGCGGGCCAGCGCAATGACCGAGTCCCGTTCCGTCCGGGGGAGCTCGTTGGCCTTGGGCGACGCGTTCACCACCTCGAAGCCATCCAGTCCCCCCGCGACGAGCCGGTCGAGCTGGCTCCAGTGGTTCCGGCGGTACTCTGGCAGCGAGGCAACCGAGAGCGCCCCCAGCGTCGAGTCGCTGGTAGCGAGCAGGGTGAGCAGCTCATCCAGCGACCCGTTGTAGCGGGTACGATCCACCGGCAGCGTGTCGCCGAGGAGGACGATGTGGGCCCGCCAGGCACTGACCTCAATCCCAGGGCACGAGACCGCAGCACCTCCCTCATTCCGCTTCCCCGGCTCCCGACTCCCAGCTCCCGACTCCCGACTCACCTCATTGTGATCCGTGATGAATGTCGCATCGAACCCGGCCCGCGTGTGCCAGCGCAGGTTCGCCTTGGTGTCGAAACCGCGCATCAGGGTGTTTCGAACATCGTGCGAGACGTTGGTATGGCTGTGAAAATCCACTACCATGTCACGAGGGTCCGCCCCCGTCAGAGCGAGCATAGGCCGGTGCCACACTGCCCCGCCGACCAGGAATGCCGTCAGCAGCAGTAGCGAAACCACTAGAATGCGGATCTCCTTTAGTATCGCCGATCCGGGCTTGGCGCCGGAGACGGGGGCACGCTTGGGCCACAAGAGGAGGGCAATGCGCGACGCCAGGTACAGTCCCACAAGCCCGATGAGAAACCCCTGGAGCCGCGCCATGCTCAGCATCGATACGCCGTCCCACATGGTGAAGAGCGGGGCCAGCGCGAGGTATAG
>JALYPB010000136.1 GCA_030856585.1 Gemmatimonadota bacterium
ATAGTGGTACGCTCATTCCTCAGTTGCTCTTACGGCCCCGCTGCCCCGCTGCCCGACTTTACTATACATTACGCTCAATGACTGAAGTCATTCCCATCGGATCGGACCACGCCGGCTTCCAGCTGAAGGAGCGGTTGGTGGTGGAATTGCGGGCGCTCGGGTACCAGCCGTTGGATCTGGGCACTCACAGTCTCGATTCCACCGACTATCCGGACTATGCACATATGGTCGCCTCCAAGGTGGAGCACCATGACGCGAGCCGTGGTATCCTGCTGTGCGGAACCGGCCTGGGGATGTCCTATGCGGCTAACCGGCACCCAGGCGTCCGCGCGGCAGTGGCGTGGTCGCCCGAGCTGGCCAGGCTGGCACGTGAGCACAACGACGCCAATATCCTCATTCTTCCAGCGCGCTTCGTGAGCGAAGAAGAGGGCGTCGAGATTCTGAAGACATGGCTTGACACTGGATTCGCGGGGGGCCGGCACAGCCGCCGGGTAGAGAAGATCGAACAGGAGCACGAATGAGCCTCGACCACAATGCCTCACTCCGTCAAGCCGACCCGGCCGTGTCCCGGCTGGTTGATGCTGAGCTGCGCCGCCAGCAGGAAGGTTTGGAGCTCATCGCCAGCGAGAACTTTGCCAGCCGGGCGGTCATCGACGCCATGGGCACGCCGCTGACGAACAAGTACGCCGAGGGACTGCCGGGCAAGCGGTACTATGGCGGCTGCGAGGTTGTGGACGAGGTGGAGCAGCTGGCAATCGACCGGCTCAAGCAGCTGTTCGGCTCCCAGCACGCCAATGTGCAGCCCCATTCCGGGGCCCAGGCCAACTTCGCCGCTTTCATGGCACTCATCCGGCCGGGTGAGCTCCTCATGGGTATGTCGCTGCCACATGGCGGCCACCTGTCCCACGGCGCCGCCGTCAACCATAGCGGGACCATCTGGCGTGCTGTGCATTACGGTGTAAACCCGGGCACCGGCCTGATCGATTACGACAAGGTGCGGGAGCAAGCGCTCCAGGATCGTCCTCGCCTGATCATCGCCGGTGGCAGTGCCTATGCCCGGATCATCGACTTTGCGGCCTTCCGATCCATCGCGGATGAGGTGGGCGCGTTCTTCCTGGTAGACATGGCCCACTTCGCGGGACTGGTGGCCGGCGGGGTCTATCCTTCTCCCATTCCGCACGCACAGGTCGTCACCAGCACCACGCACAAGACGCTGCGTGGGCCTCGTGCCGGCCTCATCCTGTGCACCATGGAGCACGCCAAGGCAATCGACAAGTCGGTGTTCCCCGGAACCCAGGGAGGGCCGCTGGAGCACGTCATCGCGGCCAAGGCGGTCGCCTTCGGTGAGGCGCTCACCGACGACTTCAAGGTCTACGCCAGGCAGGTGGTGGAGAATGCCAAGGCCCTTGCCAACGCGCTCATCGGTCGCGGGTTTGCGATCGTGTCCGGCGGAACCGATTCACACCTCATGCTGGTGGACCTGCGTCCCAAGAACCTGACCGGCAAGGCCGCGGAGAAGATCCTGGGTCAGGCGGGAATCACGGTCAACAAGAACACGATCCCCGACGACCCCCAGTCGCCCTTCGTCACCAGTGGAATCCGGATCGGCACACCGGCCGTTACGACGCGCGGCCTGGGAGTTGGCGAAATGCGTCGGATCGCGGAGCTGATTGATCGTGCGCTGACCCGTCCGGACGAGGACACCCTTGCGGGGATCAAGGAAGAGGTCGAGGAACTGGCGGCTGCCTTTCCGCTCTACGCTCCCAAGAACGTTCGAGCGGGATCGGACGGCGCGCGCAAGGTACGAGTTGCCTCTGTGGGAGCGCATCGGTGAACGAGCTCCAGTTCGCGGACGACGTGATGGCCCGTATTCGGGCTCGTGGCGGCCAGTTCCACGAGCGCGGGTATCTCTTCGTTCTGGGGACCATCGAGTTTCTGCAGACCAGCCTCGAGGCCCGGCGGCATGTGACCGGGGCCGAGCTGGCCTGGGCCTGTCGTGACTTCGCCCGCAAGCAGTTTGGTTTGCTGGCCCCGGTCGTTCTCGCTCACTGGGGGATCACCCGTACCGAGGACCTTGGCCGCATCGTCTTCACGCTGGTCGAGGTCGGACTGCTGGTCACTCAGCCTGGCGATACGGAATCGGACTTCGAGGCGGTCTACCAGTTCGCCGACGCTTTTGGCGATTCGTACGACTGGCAAGGCCTGCGCGGCGCGTAGCCTCGATCGCCACCGGGAGGAAACATGGAGACGAAAGAGTGGCCGGGCTGTCAAAAGTGCTCGCAGGGGACCTTGATCCCATTGTCGGACTACGGCCGTGAGGGGGCGCCCATCACCTACAAGGCATGGGTCTGCACCAACCCGGAGTGCGGATTCAATCTGCGAATCGACAACGGCGAGATCAGCTTCGGCAGAGCGATAGGGCAGAGCTATAAATAGGCTATTGGCTATGGGCTATTGGCTGTGACGAGGCTTGTTCTCGCGTCCAGTTTACGATCGCAGTCCTGCAAGACAGAGTAGCCAACAGCTAATAGCCCATAGCCAATAGCCCTTCATGATCCCCGTCCTCTCCCCCGAAC
>JALYPB010000158.1 GCA_030856585.1 Gemmatimonadota bacterium
GTCCTGGAGCAGCCCGCTTTCCGCTCACCGCTTACGCTGGTTCGTCAATACCAGCCGATCGGCTTCTCGTCCAGGTTTATGAACACCTGTTTCGTCTCCAGGTATTCCTCAACTCCCCAATGCCCAAGCTCCCGGCCGAATCCCGACGCCTTGTAGCCGCCCCAGGGCGCCTCGACAAATGTCGGCTGCATGTGATTGACCCAGACTATTCCAGCCTCGAGCGCCTTCACCACCCGGAACGCCTTGAAGATGTCCCGGGTCCAGACTGCTGCGGCCAGCCCGTAAGGAGTCTCGTTGGCTATCCGAATCGCTTCCGCCTCATCCTTGAACGGGATGACGCTCATCACCGGACCGAAGATCTCCTCCTGGGCGATCCGGGCCGAGTTGTCCACGTCGTAGAAGATGGTCGGCTCGATGTACCAGCCCTTCTCAAACTGTTTGGGCCGGCCCCCACCCACCGCCACTTTTGCCTCTCCCCGTCCCACCTGGAGATAGCTGTCCACCCGGTCGCGCTGCTCGGCGCTAACCAGGGGACCCATCTTGTTCTCCCGGTCCATGCCGGGGCCCAGCTTGATCGTTTTCGCCTTCGCCGCCGCGGCATCCACGAATTTCTTATAGATGTCCCGCTGCACAAGCACGCGGCTTCCCGCCGAGCAGACCTCGCCCTGGTTAATGAATGTGCCGAAGAGGGCCCCATCCACGGCGTTCTCGAAATCGGCGTCGCTGAAGAAGATGTTGGGCGACTTCCCCCCCAGCTCGAGCGACACCCGCTTCAGCTGGTCCGCAGCGCTGCGCATGATGGTCTTGCCCACCTCGGCGCTACCGGTAAAGGCAATCTTCCGGATGGCAGGATGAGCGACGATTGGCGCTCCGGCCCCCGGTCCATCGCCAGTTACGATATTCACCACGCCGGGAGGCAGCCCCACGCCCTCGAAGTCCTTGGCCAGCTCCAGGATGGAGAGGGGAGTCTGCTCAGCCGGCTTGAGCACCACGGTGCACCCCGCCGCGAGGGCTGGCGCGATCTTCCAGGCGGCCATCATCAGCGGGTAGTTCCAGGGTATGATCTGACCGGCTACGCCCATCGGCTCCCGCATGGCAAACGCCACCGCGTCAGCCGGGACCGGTAGCACCTCACCGTTGATCTTGGTGGCCAGACCGCCATAGTACTCGAAGCAGGTGGCGGTATCGTCCATGTCGTATTCCGACTCGGCGATAGGCTTGCCTGTATTTCGGGTCTCCAGCTCGGCCAGCTCCGCACGGCGGGCCCGGATCCGGTCGGCAAGGCGGAGCAGTATCCGGCCGCGCTCCTGGGCGGTGACTGCTTTCCACCCATCGTAGAAGGCCTTGGTGGCTGCCTGAGCCGCCAGGTCGACATCGACCGCGGTGCCGGCCGGCACGGTGGCGATGGCGTCTTCCGTGGACGGATCGAAGACCTCGAAGGTCTTGCCGTTCTTGGCGTCGACGAACCGCCCGTTGATATACATCTGGTAGTGTGCAACCTGGGGTTTACGGGTCTTGGTCGCTCTCGCCGTACTCGTCATCGGCTCCTCCACTCCATACTCGTAGGTCCATCCGTTTTGGTGGGATTATGGCAGAAAATACCACAAAGGCACGAAGCGCACACCTTCGTGCACCGCGTGCCTTAATGGGCTACGCCGGCCGGGTGCTAGGCGGCGGCGACAGTCTCTCGTGATTGCCGAGGTACCCCCCGGGGGAGAGCCACGCGGCCGGAATCGTCCCGGACCCGCCACGGCATCCCTTCACGCACCAGCTGCTCGATGAACGGGTCGGGGTTGAACTGCTCGGGCGACATCACACCGGTGCCGCGCCAAACACCCTGAGCGATCAAGCGGGCGGCGATGACCGGTGGGATTCCGGTTTGATAGGCCGTCGCCTGCACCCCCAGCTCTTTGAAGACGGTCTCGTGGTCGGTGACATTATAGATGTAGTACGCCTTTGGCTCGCCGTTCTTGAACCCCTTGGCGAGTGTCCCGACGCAAGTCTTGCCTCGCATTCGTCCTGCCAGGTCCCTGGGATCAGGGAGCAGCGCTACGACGAGATCGCGGGGTA
>JALYPB010000161.1 GCA_030856585.1 Gemmatimonadota bacterium
TTTCGGGCGAGCTTTGCCAATAGCCAATAGCCCATAGCCTTAGTCAACCGTCTCCCCGAGAATATGCCTTGCAATCACGATCCGCTGGATCTCGCTGGTCCCCTCGCCGATCTCGCAGACCTTGGCATCTCGCATCATCCGCTCCACCGGGTAGTCGGTGGTGTAGCCATAGCCGCCGAAGATCTGGACCGCCTTGGTGGTGGCGCGCATGGCCAGCTCGGAGCAGTACAGCTTGGCCATGGCGGCTTCCTTCTTGAACGGCCGGCCGTTCTGCTTCAGCCATGCGGCGTGATACAGAAGATGAGTGCCGGCCTCGATCTCCATTGCCATGTCAGCCAGCTGGAAGCTGATGCCCTGGAAGCTCCCGATGGGCCTGCCGAACTGCTTTCTGGTCCCGGCATAGCGTAGCGCCTCCTCGTAGGCCCCCTCCGCGATGCCGAGCGACAGCGCGGCGATTCCGATGCGTCCCGCATCCAGGGTCTTGAGGAAGTTGATGAAGCCGTAGCCCACCTTGCCCAGCACGTTCTCCTTCGGCACCACCGCGTCCTCGAAGATCAGCTCACGGGTGTCGCTGGCCCGCCAGCCCATCTTGTCTTGCTTCTTCCCGGCGCGCACCCCTTTGGTCTTAGGCAAATCAGGTGCATGCCCCGCGCCCAGCTTCCGGCACTGATCGAGATCGACAGTGTCCTTGGTGACGATGAAGCTGGTGATGCCCTTGTTGCTCTTTCCCGGCTCGGTGCGCGCTGTCATGCAGAAGACTTCGCCCACGCCGGCGTGGGTGATGAAGATCTTGGAACCGTTAATGAGGTAGTGGTCGCCCTTGTCTACCGCGGTGGTGGAGGTGCCGCCCGCGTCGCTCCCGGCCCCGGGCTCGGTCAGACCGAATCCGCCGAGCACTCTCCCGGACGCCAGCAGCGGCACGTAGCGCTGCTTCTGCGCCTCGGTGCCGAACTCCATGATGGGCGAGGTGCCCAGGTTGGTGTGCGCGCTGATGGTCAGCGCGTGACTGGCATCGACCTTGGCCATCTCGTGGATGGTGATGTAATAGGAGAGCTGGTCCATGCCCGCGCCGCCCATCTCCTCACTCCAGGGCACACCCAGCAGACCCAGCTCACCCATGGCCTTGATGTTGTCCCACGGGAACGTGGACGTGCGGTCGAGCTCGCGGGCCACCGGCGCGATCTGGGTGCGCGAGAATTCCCGGACCATGTCGCGCACCTGGTGGTGCTGTTCGGTGAAGTAGAGAGAGTCGTCCATAGGAGCACCAAGCTAACCGATCGCAGCGATCTGGTCCAATTCACCACAGAGGCCCAGAGGGCACTTGCGCAGAGTTGGGTTCCAGCAGCAAGTCGCCTTGCCAGTGGAGTACCGAGGTCTCAATCTGGATTTGAGATTGACGGGTCTCCGCTTGGCGCTCTTAATCAATTTCAGCGTCGACGTACTTCGGCATGGCATTTACCGTTTCATCAATGGCTGACGGTGCTGCAACTATGGACGTTACCTCTGTGCCTCTGTGGTGAAATTGTAGAACGAGGTCACGATTTGGTAGCCGATCGCTTCGTGGTCACGACCACCACACGCGGCCTGGGCGAGGACTCGGCCAAGAAGATTGCCGAGCGCATCGGTCTCAGGGATTTGGCCAGCAAGGCGCCTTAGCCAATGCCGGAATTATCTAGGGGGGTGAACGAAAAGCGCAGCAGCTGGTCGGCGAACTTGGCTAGGGTGCGCGGCCCAACACCGCGTATCCTAGCCAGGTCCAGCCGGCTCTGCGGCTGCGCAACGGCGATAGCGCGCAGGACGCCATCCGGGATGACTGCATATGCCGGAACCCCCATCCTTTCTGCAACGCCAACACGCCACCGATACAGAGCGGCAAGTACCGGATCATCTTCGGGCTGACGGGTATCTGCAGGGATCACCCCTAGAGCTGCGAGAATAGTTCGACCGAGCCGTTCGACGAGCGACGGGCCAACGCCCGGCACGTCGGCAAGAGCCGCCGCGTCCCGTGGTGGATGCCTGGCCAGTTGCAACAGGACGTCAGGCTCGAGCGGACACCCTCCCCACACCGCCTTCCGATCCGCCAGCGCTCGGCGAAGCCGCGTGAGCCTGGCTGAGACATCCGGATCAGCCGGCGATCGAGCCGGCTTCGATCCACAGCGGTCGCACCCCGCGCACTGAACGAGATTCTCCCCGAAATAGCCCACCAACCGGGCACGGCGGCAGTGCCGCCCCCGGGCATAGTCTTCCACCGCCTGGATCCGGGCTTCTGCCTGCCTCCGCCGCTCGCGAACCGGCCGCCAATCCACCGGCCCGCGTTCCGGGTGCAGCTCTCTCCTGAGCCGCTCCGCTGATTCAAGCACGTTCCGAGGAACACCCACGGTGCCATCCTGCTCGTGCCAGACGCGCTCCAGCAGGCGGCGGTGCGGAAAGGTGACATCGAGCTGCTTACGGTGAAGATCGGTGTCCGTCCTGCGCCAGAGCAGCAGACAGCGGGCGAACTCGCCATCCCTCCCCGCCCTGCCGGCCTCCTGGTAGTACGCCTCCGGCGTCGGCGGCGGTGTCCAATGCACCACCAGCCGGACCGAAGGCTTGTCGATTCCCATTCCGAACGCGCAGGTGGCGACGATGATGTCCACCCGGTCCCGGAGGAAATCGTCGAGCGTGGCGGCACGGGTGGCCTTGTTCAGGCCGGCATGATAGGGCGCCGCACGGTGACCCGCCTTGGAAAGCGCCCGGGCGACAGCTTCGGTGCTGCCACGAGTCGGGGCGTAGACAATGGCCATGGCATCGTCACCCCGGAGGACCGTCAACAAGGCCTCGAGACGCTCCCGTTCGCTGCCAACCTCCACCGAACCGAACCAGAGATTGGGCCGATCGAAGGAGCCGAGATGGAGCGCATAACCCTGACGGAGCCTCAGGGCCCGGGCGATCTCGTCTCGCACCCCGGGCGTGGCACTTCCGGTGAGCGCCACCGCCGGCGGCTGACCCAGGCGATAGCGGGCCCGCGAGAGCCGCCGGTAACTGGGACGAAAATCGTGCCCCCACTCGGCTATACAATGCGCCTCGTCCACCACGAGGAGTGTGGGCCGGATGCCCTGACGTCCAAGCTCGAGGCTCAGGCGCTCGAGCCGCTCGGGTGATACGTACAGCAGCCGAAGCGAGCCGTCGGCGATGGCCTCCCGCACCGTCTCCTGCTCGGCACTACTGAGACTGCTATTGAGACAGGCGGCCGGTACCCCGCGGGCTCGGGCGGCCTCGACCTGGTCCTGCATCAGCGAGATCAGCGGCGACACGACCACGCTGAGGCCGCCAAGCACCAGCGCCGGAATCTGGAAGCAGATGGACTTGCCCCCGCCGGTAGGCAACACCGCCAGGGTGTCCCGGCCGTCGAAGATGGACTGGATAACCGGTACCTGCGCCGGAC
>JALYPB010000364.1 GCA_030856585.1 Gemmatimonadota bacterium
CCCGCCATTCCGACGCGGGGTCCGAGTCGGCCACAATCCCGGCGCCGGCCTGGATCCAGGCCCGGCCGCCCTTCATGACGCAGGTGCGGATGGCAATCGCCGTATCCAGCGTCCGGGCCCCCCACCCGACGTACCCGACCGCTCCGGCGTAAGGCCCCCGGCGGACCGGCTCCAGTTCGTCGATGATCTCCATGGCCCGGACCTTGGGGGCGCCCGACACCGTGCCGGCCGGAAAGCACGCCGCCAGTGCGGCGACGGCGTCGAGCTCGGGTCGAAGTCGTCCGCGCACCTCACTCACCAGGTGCATGACGTGGGAGTAGCGCTCGATGGCCATGAAGGTGGTGAGTCGCACCGATCCGAATTCGGCCACCCGGCCCACGTCGTTGCGGCCCAGATCCACCAGCATCAGATGCTCTGCCCTTTCCTTGGGATCGGCCGCGAGCTCGGTGGCCATTACACCGTCCTGCTCCGGATCTGCCCCCCGGGGACGGGTACCGGCAATCGGGCGGAGGGTGACCTCTCCCTCCTCGACCCGCACGAGAATCTCGGGCGAGCTGCCAATGATGTGGATGTCGTCGCAGTGCAGGTAGTAGAGGTACGGCGCCGGATTGAGCGCCCGCAGGTATCTGTATGTCAGGAACGGATCGGGCGCGGGGAGGTCGAGCCGGCGGGACAGGACGGTCTGAAACGTGTCGCCCGCCCCGATGTACTCCTTGATCCGGCGCACGTCGTCCTGGTACCGGCCGTCCGGATAGGGACCCGAGGCCGGGGGCAACGCCGGAAGCGGCTCGATCTCGAGTGGCGTGCTCGTCGTCGGCGTGGCGAGTCGCTCCAGCCAGCACTCGATCCTGGTCTCGGCCTCGTCAAACAACCGGCGCAGCTCCCTGGCTCCGGCGCCCGCCGGCACTTCCACGTTGGCGATGACCGTCGCTCGGTTGAAGAGGTTGTCGAGCACCAGCAGCGTGTCCGCCACCATCAGGATGGCGTCCGGAAGATCCCGGTCGTCCGGCGGCGCATCGGGAAGCGACTCGATGGTGCGGACGATGTCGTAGCCCAGATACCCGACTGCGCCCCCGGTGAAGCGGGGCAGCCCCGGGACTTCGACCGGAGGATACCGCCGCATGGTGCGTCCCAGATGGTCCAGAGGCGCGATGTCGGTCTCGACCACCGCCCAGCCCGTGGCCTCAGTCCAGCGGGAGCACTCTCGCCCGCGGTAGCGGTAGACCTCTCGAGGATCGGTGGCCAGAAAGGTGTAGCGGGCCCAACGCTCTCCTCCTTCGAGCGACTCGAGCAGAAAACCGTAAGGTCCGCGATGGAGCTTGGCAAAGGCAGTCACCGGTGTATCGCCGTCGAGCACCACCTGACGCACCACCGGCACCATCCCTCCGGCGCGGGCCCGCTCGCTGAAGAGCTCGAATCCGTCCGTCACTGTGGCCCGGCCACGATAAAGCCGCCCGGGGCGGGGAAGGCCGCGCGGAGATTGTCGGCCGCCGGCCTGGTGGAGGCCAGGAGCTCCACCTGGTTGTCGGGCAGCACTCTACCGACCGCGAGCACTCGTTCGAAGGCCACGTCACTGCCGTAGACCTGCCGCGCCCGCGCCGGGGGGAAGAAATAGCGGGAATACTCGAACGTCACTGACGCCGCGCCCTCGCGCAGAGGCAGACTGGTGGTGAAGTCCAACCCATAGATTCCCGGCCGAGGGCGCACGTCGACCTGCACGGTGCGCCCGCTGTCACCAAAGGCTCCCGGCTCGAAGCTCAGCCGTGCAAAGCTGATGCTCTCGCCGGCGTGGTAGAGCACGATGACGCGAGGGACACCGGTGGTGAAGGAGACCGACGTGTCGGATGGTGGAGGTCCGGAGGTCTCCAGCAGGAACAGCCGCGCGAGGGGCATCACTCTTGGTGCCGTTGGTGTAGCCGGGCTTTCCGGCACCGAGGGCGCGCGGCCTCCACATGCCAGGACCGCGCCCAGCGCGGCGACGAGCGGCCAGCTTGCAGCCATTCCGTGGCCCCGGGATATTGCGCCCACCAAGGAGGTAAGAGGTGAGAAGTGAGAAGTGAGAGG
>JALYPB010000163.1 GCA_030856585.1 Gemmatimonadota bacterium
GAAAGGAAAAGGCCCCACAGCGGAACCCGCTGCAGGGCCACGATCTAGCAAGTGGAGCGGACCGGGATCGAACCGGTGACCCCCTGCTTGCAAAGCAGGTGCTCTCCCAACTGAGCTACCGCCCCAAAGATACTACAAGCATACAACTTAGCCGCCTTTGCTGCCCGTCCCAAGAGGGATCGTCACGGGGGTAGCTACCCCCGCGGCGAACGACTATCCTTCCCGTCTGCCTCGGTCGTGCCCCGATTCCTTGTGGCCGGGCACGGGATGGAGCCCAATCATGAGCGACCTCAAGCCGTTAATAGCAGAATCCGTCACGCCTGCCCTCCCCAGCCAGAATTCCCCCGCAACCCCCGATCCCAGTGGGACAGTGGTCCTCCAGGACCATCACCCGGCCATAAAGCCGGTCCAACTCACCCGGGACCGCCTGCCTGAGCAGGGAGATGTGCGGCACACGGAAACTCTGCTGAAAACGGGGGCGCTGCAGAGTGCCATCTTCAACAGCGCCAACTTTTCGAGCATCGCGACCGACGCGAAGGGCGTCATCCAGATCTTCAACGTCGGCGCCGAGCGAATGCTGGGCTACACCGCTGCCGAGGTGCTGAACAAGATCACACCGGCCGACATTTCCGACCCACACGAAGTGATCGCGCGGGCTAAAGCGCTCAGCGTCGAGCTCGAGACGCCGATCACGCCAGGCTTTGAGGCACTGGTATTTAAGGCGTCGCGGGGGATCGAGGACATTTACGAGCTGACCTATATCCGCAAGGATAGAAGCCGGTTCCCCGCGGTGGTGTCGGTTACGGCGCTGCGCGACGCGCAAGACGTCATTATCGGGTACCTGCTGATAGGCACCGACAACACCGCACGTAAACAGGCGGAGGAGGCGCTGCTTAAGGCTGGGGCACTGCAGAGCGCGATCTTCAACAGCGCCAACTTCTCGAGCATCGCCACCGACGCGAAGGGCGTCATCCAGATCTTCAATGTCGGCGCGGAGCGGATGCTAGGGTACGCCGCAGCCGAAGTGGTGAACAAGATCACCCCGGCCGACATCTCGGATCCGCAGGAACTTATCGCGCGGGCCAAGGCGCTCAGTGTCGAGCTTGAAACCCCGATTGCCCCGGGGTTCGAGGCCCTGGTTTTCAAGGCCTCGCGGGGGATCGAGGATATCTACGAGCTGACCTACTTCCGCAAGGACGGGAGTCGGTTCCCGGCGGTTGTGTCCGTCACGGCGTTGCGTGACCCGCAGGATGCCATCATCGGCTATCTGCTGATCGGCACCGACAACACCGCGCGCAAGCAGGTCGAAGAGGAGCGGATGAAGCTCGACCAGCGCCTGCGCGACCAGCATTTTTACACCCGTTCGCTTCTCGAATCCAACATTGACGCACTGATGACCACTGATCCACGTGGCATCATCACCGACGTCAACAGGCAGATGGAGGCGCTGACCGGGTGCACACGTGATGAGCTGATCGGCGCGCCGTTCAAGAATTACTTCACTGATGCGGGCCACGCCGAGGCAGGCATCCACCGCGTGCTGCGCGAGGGCAAGGTGACCAACTACGAGCTCACCGCCCGGGCCCGGGATGGCACGCTCACCGTGGTGTCATACAACGCGACCACCTTCCACGATCGTGATCGGAGCCTGCAAGGCGTGTTCGCCGCAGCGCGCGACATGACCGAGCTGAAACGCTTCGAGCACACGCTGCAGCAGAAGAACGTCGAGCTGCAAGATGCCAGCCGCATGAAGTCCGAGTTCCTCGCTAACATGTCTCACGAGCTGAGGACCCCGCTCAATTCGATCATTTGCGGTTCCGAGCTGCTCAGGGACGGCCTGGTAGGCACGCTGACGGATCAACAGCGAAGCTTCATCGGCGACATCTTCAGCAGTGGCATCCATCTACTTTCCCTGATCAACGACATACTCGACCTATCCAAGGTGGAAGCAGGCGAGATGAGGCTGGAGCTGGAGCCGGTGCAGGTGTCTTCGTTGTTCGTGAACAGCCTGTCCATCATCAGGGAAAAAGCCGTCACCTGTGGGGTCCGCCTGGACGCGGATGCCGCCGAGGGGTTGGGTGCAATTCAGGTGGACGCACGCAAGGTGAAGCAAATCGTGTACAACCTGCTCTCCAATGCGGTCAAGTTCAGCGTCGACGGGGGACAGGTGACGCTGCGCGCCGGCCGCGTCCCCCGGGCCGACGTCGGCCGGCTGTCCGGCCCCTGGGCCGGCAGGAGTCTTCCACCCCCGCAAAACGATTTCGCGGACTTTCTCAAGTTCACCGTCACCGACACCGGTATCGGCATTTCGCCGGACGGGCTGGAGCACCTGTTCAAGCCCTTCCGTCAGATCGATAGCGGCCTGGCGCGCGAATTCGAGGGCACCGGCCTGGGTCTGGTCATGGTGAAACTCCTCGCCGAGTTGCACGGAGGCGCGGTGGCGGTGGAAAGTGCTGTGGGCGAGGGCTCCTGCTTCACGGTCTGGCTGCCTCTCCGCTCAGCGGAGGAAGTGGTGCTGACGTCCGCTAAACCGGTGCTAGGCCCAGGTAGGGACGCGTTGGCGGGAGCACGCATCGCGCTAGTCGTTGAAGGAGACTTCAGGTCCGCCGATCTGATCCGGCTGCAACTGGAGGCCGAGGGTCTTGAGGTGCTGCACGCCACCTCGGCCGAAGCCGCGCTACTTCTCGCGACGCAGCAACCGCTCTCTTTAATCACCCTGGACGTCATGCTGCCCAACATGGACGGGTGGGACTTCCTGAGTCGCATCAAGCAGGTGCCGGAGCTGCGGCGCATCCCGGTCGTGATCATTTCGATCGCGGCGGATCGGAAGAAGGCGTTCTCGCTAGGCGCGGCGGCGGTCATGCAAAAGCCGATTTCCCGGCAGGCGTTCTCCGACGCGCTCGTCGATCTGGGACTGGTGCCTGTCCTACAGGGCAAGACACTCAAGGTCCTTGTAGTAGACGATGACCCCAAAGCGGTGGAGTTAATCGCCGTCCGCACCTCGGGCCTGGCCAGTACCGTGCTGCGCGCATACGGCGGCCGCGAGGCGATCGATGTCGCGCGTCAGGAACTGCCGGACGTGATTGTGCTCGATCTCATGATGCCGGGAGTAAGCGGATTCTACGTCGTAGAGGCGCTCAAGGAATACCCCGAGACGGCTCGCATTCCGATCCTGGTGGTCACCGCCAAGCGAATCACTGCCGACGACCGCGCCGAGCTCAATGGCTTTGTCACCGCAATCATGGAAAAGGGGACCTTTGACGGTGACCGCTTTATCGCCGAAGTCCGGCGGGCCATGGCAGGGCGCCAGGTGGTCGCGTAATATGGCCAAAGTGTTGATCGTCGAGGACAACGCCGCCAATATGACATTGGCGATATTTCTCCTGCAGTCGGTGGGCCACACCGTACTCAGCGCGACGGATGCAGAGGTCGGGCTCAGGCTGGCGCGCGCTGAGCAACCGAATCTGATCCTGATGGACATCCAGCTTCCCGGTATGGACGGGCTCGAAGCTACCGCGATGCTCAAGCGGGACCATTCGACAGGCACCATTCCAGTGATCGCCCTCACAGCCCTGGCGATGAAGGGCGATGAAGAGCGGATTCGTGCCGCAGGGTGTGATGGCTACATCGCGAAGCCGATGCGCTATGGGGACTTTCTGACCACCATCGCCGCTCAGCTGGCCCGAACCTAACCTCCGCACCGCCGACTGCCGGGCGCCGCGGAGCACTACCGCCGATGGTGTCTGGAAAGGGATGCACAAACGGTGCGAAACCCAACCTATCGGCTTCGCACCGTTGCAATCATCGTCTCACTATTCCCAAACCCCTGCGCTGCCAACGCCGCAGTCTGCCCGTTCCTACCGAGGCGTCGCGTGCACCCCCACAACAAGGTCGGTGAAATTCGGCTCGCCCGGTGTGCCAGCATTGTCGCCGTCGTCAAAGCTCAGCGTCCAATCGGGGAAGTTGCCCTCCAGGCGGCCGGCAGGAGCCCCCCGCGGCGGCTCATTCGGCCTGGCGACGCCCTGGGTGAAGAATATCCTCGCCTGAGTACCCGCCTGGTATACCCAGAGTTCATCCATGGTACCGCCGAACACCCCGGACTCCCGCCCGACCGGTAGTGCGCACACGCTCAGGAAGACCTGGTCGCCCACCGGCGGGGGCGTGCTGATCTTGCTCAGCTTGTAGCGATTGATGTCGCAGTGAACCTCAAGCAGCTTGAGCTTCAGGGTGGACCGGTCCGGAATGTCGAGGACGCATTCCACGTTGGTGCCCGTGGTGGTGCAGCCCTGGACCGCCGGTGGCAACGGAGACAGGGTGACCGTCTGCGTTGCGACCGCGGTGGCACCCTCGTTGTCCGTCACGGTGAGGGTGACCGTGAATCCGGTGCGGGCACTGACGGCGTAGGTATGCGTTTCCAGGTGCTTTGGAAAAGCCCAATTATTCCACTCGGCAGTCGCGCCGTCGCCGAAGGTCCAGGCATAGCTCACTATGGTACCCGGGGCCGCGTCTGTGCTGGTGCTGGTGAAGATGCAGCCGTCTCCATAACACCAGGGAGTGAAGCTTGCCGTCGGCGGGATGTTGGCCGCGGCAGGATCGAGGATGAACGTCTGGGTTGTGACGCCGGTAACCCCCGCGTTGTCGGTGACGGTGAGGGTCACTGTAAACTCGGTGGCCGTGGTGACCGAATAGCTATGGGTTGGACTGGCCTCCGTCGCGGTGCCGCCGTCGCCGAAGGTCCAGGCATTCGCCGTGATACGCCCCCCGTGGTGGTAGCTGGTGTTCACGAAGGTACAGACCGCAGCGGCACAACTGTAGGTGAATCTCGCAACGGGCAGCTGGTTGGCCGGCGGAGCCGGGTCGATCGCAATCGTCTTGGTCTCGACGTCGGTGCCGCCCTGGTTGTCGGTTACCGTAAGCGTGACCGTGAAGTCAGTGGGGGTGGTCACGCTGTAGCTATGCAACGGACTATTCCCCTGGGCAGTCGCGCCGTCGCCGAAGGTCCAGGCATAGGTTGCGATGGTGCCCGGGGCCACGTCGGTACTGGTGCTGATGAAGGAGCAGTCCGCGGTATTACAGCTGTAGGTGAAGCTGGCCGTCGGCGAGACGTTGCCAGGGACGACCGTGATCGCTTGCGTCTCGACGTCGGTGCCACCCTCGTTATCCGTCACGGTGAGCGTAACCGTGAAATCAGTGGGGGCGGTAACGTTGTAGCTGTGCGATGGCGCAGTCACGTCAGCGGTACCACCGTCGCCGAAGGTCCAGGCATAGACAGCGATGGTTCCGGGGGCCACGTCGGTGCTTGTGCTGGTGAAGGTGCAGGCCACCCCATCACAGGTGTGGCTGAAGCCTGCTGTCGGTGAGATGTTCGCGGCAGTAGTGACCGTCTGCGTCTCGACGTCAGTGGCGCCCTCGTTGTCGGTCACGGTGAGGGTGACCGTGAAGTCCGTAGGGGCGCTGACGGCGTAGCTATGCGATGGATTACTCACGTCGGCGGTACCGCCGTCACCAAAGGTCCACTCGTAGGTCGCGATGGTACCCGGGGCCGCATCGGTGCTGGTGCTGGTGAAGGTGCAGTCGGCTGCATTACAAGTGTGGGTGAATCCCGCCGTTGGTGCCGTGTTATCAGGCGGAGTCGTGCCCGCGCCATCGCTACATGCTGAAGCCAACACCAGCATTCCGCTTACTACCGCCAGCAGACCAATCGATCGGATAGAATCATCCCAGCAAGAAGCGACAAGGGTGTCCAGGGGGAGCCG
>JALYPB010000225.1 GCA_030856585.1 Gemmatimonadota bacterium
TGCCGTTGGTCTTGGTGGCGCGCAGTTTCGCGGTCCACTTCGCCGGCTCCCAGTAGGCGACGCGGGGGTCGTTGAGGCCGCCCGTCACCAGCATATCCGGATAGTGCTTGGCCTCGATGTTGTCGTAGGGCGAGTAGGAACGGATGTAGTCGTAGGCGGCGCGGTCGTTCGGATTCCCCCACTCGTCGTACTCGATGACGGTGAGAGGCAGCGTGGCATCGAGCATGGTGTTCACCACGTCGAGGAAGGGCACCTCGGCCAGGACCACCCGAAACAGATCCGGGCGCAGATTGGTCACGGCGCCCATGAGCAGGCCACCGGCGCTTCCACCGTTGATCACCAGCCGATCAGGCGAGGTGTAGCCTGCTGCTACCAGGTGCTCGGCGCTCGCGACGAAATCGGTGAAGGTGCTGCGCTTGTTCAGCAGTTTCCCACCTTCATACCACGACCGGCCCATTTCTTCCCCGCCACGGACGTGGGCTATGGCCACCACGAAGCCTCGATCCAGGAGGCTCAGGGTATTCGATGAGAAGGAGGGATCGTAGCTCAGTCCATAAGCCCCATAACCGTTGAGCAGGAGCGGGCGACGCCCATCGAGATGAAGGGGTTCCCGGAAGACCAGTGAGATGGGCACCCGCTCGCCATCGGCGGCGGTGGCAAAGACCCGCTCGCTGCGGTAGAGCGACGGATCGTAGCCTCCGCGCACTTCAGTCTGCTTTCGAACCATCCAGGCCCGGTCCCGCATATCGTACTCGACCACCGAGCTGGGAGTCACCAGCGAGGTATAGGCGAAACGCAGGAGCGTGGTCTCGAACTCGGGGTTTTCGTGGGCCCGAAAGGTGTATACCGGCTCGGGGAAGGAGACGAGATGCTCCTCGTTCGACGCGAGATCGACCACCCGGATCTGGCGCAGTCCCGCCTCGCGCTCGTAGACGACCAGATGAGATCGAAACGCGTCGGTTTCATCCAGCTTGATCTCCGGGCGGTAGGGCAGAACCGGTGACCAGTTCGCCTTTATGGGGCTCGCCACCGGCGCCTGGACCAGCCGAAAATTCGGCGCCGAGTCGTTGGTGGTGATGAAGAAGCGGTCATCGTGGTGCTCGACGCTGTATTCGACTCCCGACTCGCGAGGCTGCACCACCCGAAACTCGCCTTCCGGCTCGTCCGCATTCAGGAAGCGAACCTCGGACGTCGAGTGGCTGGTGATGTCGAGAAGCAGATAACGCCGGCTTCGGGTCCGGTTGATGTCCAGAAAGAACGACTCATCGGGCTCGAAGTAAACCAGGACGTCCGTCGTTGGACTGGCGCTTACCGTGTGGCGGTAGAGCCGGCAGGGACGCCGGGCATGGTCCAGCAATGTGTAAAACAACGTGCGACTGTCGTTGGCCCAGGTGACTCCCACTGAGGTGTTTTCGATGCTCTCAGCCAGCAGGCGTCCGGTGGCAAGGTCCTTGATGTACAGCGTGAACTCTTCGGCCCCCGAGGTATCGACCGAATAGGCGAGGAGCCGATGATCCGGGCTTACTTCGCTCACTCCGATCCGGAAGTAGGTATGATCGGCGGCGAGCGGGTTTTGATCCAGCAGCACCTCCTCCGGCGCCTCGGAGCTGCCGTGCCTCCGGCAAAAAATGGGGTACTGCCGACCCGTCTCGGTCCGCGTGTAGTAGAAGTAGTCGTCCACCCGCTCCGGGACCGATAAATCGGTTTCCTTGATCCGCCCCCGCATTTCCTGGTAGAGCTGCTCCTGAAGCGCCTCAGTATGCTGCATGACGGCGCCGGTGTAGCGATTCTCCGCTTCGAGATAGGCAATGACCTCGGGGTCATTTCGATCCCGGAGCCAGAAGTAATCGTCGATTCGGGTCTCGCCATGGAGCGTATGGGCGCGTGGCTCGACTCGCGCGATGGGAGGAACCGGTTCTTCCCCGGCGAGACGTGGCTGGTGGTCGCTCTCATAGTCGATCGGCGCGATGAGAGGACGATATGGCGAGGCTAGACTACGGCTGGGGTTGGACGACATGGCGGTCTTTTCTGCCTTGAGCGACGGAAGGGTCCACCGGGCGGGATGCGGTGAATGGACCCCCAAGTAGGTCCTAGAGGTGAATTACGATCCCCCGAAGCGGCAAGTCAAGTATCCCGTAACTATTTGTGGCTTATGGTCTTATCGGTATGTTAATAACTGCGGATTCAGCTCGGCTCTCATGCCAGTCGAGCGGGAGACGCGGATCTTCGGCTACCGCCTACAGATAGCTGCCCTTCCTGTTCAGAGATCCACCCGGCACCCGTTTCGCGGGCTAGCGGCAGCCTCGTATCTCCTTGCGCTCCAAGAAGCTTGGGCTCTTGGCATCGGCCGCGGGTACTACCACCACGTCCACCGGCTGAGTGATGGAAGCGGTAGTGATACAGTTTGGTCCGGGGGTCCGCTCCACGACTTCTACCGTCAGCTGGCCATCCGACTGGGTTACGCGGTCGATCACGATCTCGTACCCACCGGTTGGCCGCTGGCCAGCCGCTACCGCCACGACGACGTCACGGTTGAAGTCCACGGAGGGCCGGTCGCCGACTCCCAGCTCGGACCAGAACTGAGCCCACCCATTGGCATCCCGGATGACCAGTCGGCGAGACTCACCGATGCCGGTGCGGGTCCATTGCCCAATGCGTCGGAGGTCCAGGGTTCGGTTGTTGTTTCCATAGGGGGCGTACCCCTGCCCAGGTGTTGCCGCCGCCGCCGGCGCGGGCGCGCCCGATAGTGTGTCCTGCGGCGCGTTGGAGGGGGTAGGGTTCGGGGCAGGGGCCAGCGCTACCGGTTCACTCGCCGTGCTGTCACCCTCGGCAACTCGAATGGTACGTCCCGATGCACAGCCGGACAGGACTGCCAACGAGATGGCCAGTGCGAAGGTTCGAGGGATCATGGCGGCTTGGCTTTCAGTGGGATGTTCTGGGGGTGACCTCCTGAAGAAGGTAATTGACTTGGCTGGACTGCGCGAAAGGCGGCATCCCGCTGCGAATGTGATGTACGTCACACGCGGTGACTGGGGTCACATCCAGGATGAACGACCGCTGGTAGGGTGTACTCAGTTTGCCAACAGAAAGCACGCCCGTAACCCGCATTTGGCGTGTATCACACATACCAAGGGGTGCTTAATGACGACTCTTAGAGGACTCTACACCGGCCTGCTGGCCGGCGGTGCGGTACTTCTGGCCGGAGCTTGCAAGGATAACCGGGACACGGGTGCGGTCAGCACCAAGACCGCGGAGGGCACTTCCAACGCTCCTGCTGCTGACATGGCCGAGAACAGGGACGTTGCGCTGGTGCGGGTCATCAATGCCATTCCGGCTGGCGGCCCCGTCGCCATTCTGGCCGGCGACAGCGCGGCGTTCTCGGGCGTTGGCTACAAGACGGCCACCCCTTTCCGGGAGATCCGGAACGACCGGCTGAATTTCAAGCTCGGTACCGCCGACCATCCACTGGCTGAGAACCGGGAAAATCTGAATGGCGGCGGTCATTATACGATCATCGCCATGCCCGACGCGGGTGGAGCCGAGAAGCGGAATCTGCGCGTCCTCGAGGACGACTTGAAGCCGGTCGCCCCGGAGAAGGCCAGGGTGCGGGTTATCAATGCGGTCCCCGGAGATCTCGAGATCAGCGTCTTTGTTCGGGGCCGCGAAGATGCGCTCTTCGACGGGGTGAACTTCAAGAGCGAGGCGGGGTGGGATGAGATTGACCCCGTCGCCGGCACCCTGGAAATCCGTCCTCAAGGCAAGAAAAATGTGCTGGTGAGCCTGCCGAACATGAAGTTCGAGGGTGGGAAGAGCTACACCTTCGTAGTGGCGGGCACGCCGGCCAAGCCGGAGATCATCAAGGTCGAGGACGACGTAGCCAAGAGCACCATGTAACTAGGCAGGGAGAAGTCGGAGAAGACGGAGAAGGCGGAGAGGTCCGGACGACTCTCCGCCTTTTCTATACTCCGTCCCCTCGGCCCTCTTCCCGTCAGCGCTTTCAGGCCGCATCATATCTCCCGTCTCACGTTAGCCCTCCCCGTGTCAGGGTCCTCAAGGAGATCGCGATGAACCTCGTCGAACGCGTGAAGCGCATTCTGCTGTCCCCCCGAACCGAGTGGGAAGTCATTGACACCGAATTGACAACTCCGGCGCAGCTCTACACCGGGTACATCGCCCCACTGGCGGCGATCGGACCCATCGCCCAGTTGATAGGGTACTCGGTCTTTGGAATCAGTGTGCCGTTCGTGGGTACATATCGGGTACCGATCGGCTCAGCCATCACCAGCGCGATCGTCACCTACGTCATGGC
>JALYPB010000243.1 GCA_030856585.1 Gemmatimonadota bacterium
GTGCTCGACACTCCTACTTCGGTCACGACGAGTGGGAGCACATGGCGCCCGGACTCAAGAGCATCGAGGACGCGGTCACGATCAGGCAGCGGGTACTGCTCGCCTTCGAGAAGGCCGAGCGGGAGCCCGACCCGGTACGCCGCCACGCGTTACTCACCTTCGTGGTTGTGGGGGGCGGGCCAACCGGGGTGGAAACCGCCGGAGCGCTGGCCGAGCTCCGCCGCTACGCCCTCCGGCGGGACTTCCGGCACATAGATCCAGGCGAAGCCACCGTGCTGCTCCTCGAGGGCGGACTCCGTCTCCTGCCCTCGTACCCGCCCAGCCTGGGTG
This sequence comes from Gemmatimonadota bacterium, assembly GCA_030856585.1. Lineage (GTDB taxonomy): Bacteria > Gemmatimonadota > Gemmatimonadetes > Gemmatimonadales > GWC2-71-9 > CAVVWJ01. The sequence goes on from JALYPB010000243.1 coordinate 331, forward strand.
ACAAGGCCAAGCTGGAGCTGCGTCGCCTCGGCGTCGAGGTGCGTACCGAGACGTTCGTCACCGAAATTCGGTCGGGCTCGGTCGTAGCAGCGGGGTGGACCATTCCGACCCAGACCGTTATCTGGGCCGCCGGCAACGTGGCAAGCCCGATTCTGAAATGTCTCGGCACACCGCTCGACAACGCGGGCCGGGCCATCGTGGAGCCGGACTGCACCATCCCGGGCCATCCGGAGGTGTTCGTGCTGGGAGACGCGGCCTTGTTCAACCACCAGGAAGGCGGCCCGCTACCGGGGATCTGCCCGGTGGCTATCCAGATGGGGGGATACACCGCGCGCACGATACAGGGAGACCTCCAGCGGCAACCCCGCCGGGCCTTCAACTATTGGGACAAAGGCCAGCTTGCCGTCATTGGCCGGGGGCGCGCGGTGGCCGACATCTGGAAGCTGCACTTCGCCGGTTTTCTGGCGTGGCTGGTCTGGACCTTCGTCCACATCTTCTTCCTGATCGGATTCCGCAACCGGGTCCTGGTGATGATCCAGTGGGCATGGTCCTATGTGACGTACGGGCGTGGAGCTCGGCTCATCATGACCGAGGTCGAGCCGGGCACCCGCCCCGGCGTGGCGACGGGATGCCCGTGAGTCTCAGCCAGGCGGTTAAGGAGCGTGCACGGGAGCTCGGCTTCCTCGCCTGTGGTATCACCCACCCGGGCCCCACCGCGCATGCCGACCGCCTCGACGAGTGGCTCGCAAAAGGGTATGCCGGCACCATGCGGTACCTCCACCGCCAGGCAGCGCGTCGCAAGGATCCACGAGGAATCGTCCCCGAGGCGCGGGCCGTGGTGGTCGTGCTGGACAACTATTACACCGGAGACGATGCAGAGGAGGCTACAGCGCCGCGCGTAGCCCGGTATGCCCGGGGCAAGGATTATCACCGAGCCACCGGCCAGCGCCTGGATAACCTGGCAGACTTTCTTCGGGAGAAAGGGGCTCAGCTGAGCCGCAGCTTCGTGGATGCAGGGCCGGTGCCGGAGCGAGAGCTGGCCCAGCGGGCTGGCCTGGGATGGATCGGCAAGAACACGATGCTCATCCGGCCGGACGCGGGATCGTTCTTCTTCATCGGCTCCGTGTTTACCGATCTCCCGCTTCCGGTCGATGAATCCTTCGAGCTCGACCGCTGCGGCAGCTGCACTCGCTGCCTCGAGGCCTGCCCCACAGGCGCCCTGGTCGAGCCTAGGATGCTCGATGCTACTCGCTGCATCTCCTACCTCACGATAGAGCAGAAGGGCCCCATACCGGACGAACTGGCCGAGCGGTTTCAGGGTTACGCATTCGGCTGTGACATCTGCAACGACGTCTGCCCCTGGAATCAGCGCTTCGCGCAGCCGGGCAGTGCATCCGAGTTTCACCCGACCGGCGAGATGCTGGGAGCGGGGCCGGACTTTTTCGAGCGGATGACGGACGAGGAGTTCGGCGATCGTTTCGGAGACACACCGTTCCAACGGCCTGGACTTGCCGGAATGCGGCGAAACTTTCGCGCTGCCTACCGATCGACTGGGGCGCTTGCAAGGCCGGGGTGAATGAGACAACTGCGCCATCTGCTTCGTTATGACGTGTGGGCCAATCGGCAGACGCTGGGCTCGCTGAGCAGGAGTGCTCCAGCACGAAGTCTGAGCTGGATGGCACACATAGTTGGCGCCGAGCGCCTCTGGATGGCCCGTTTGCGTCGGCGCCAGGAGCCTCTACCGGTTTGGCCGGAGCTCGACGTGGCAGCCTGCGGCCAACACCTCGAAGAGCTGTCGCGAATGTGGCCAGAGTACCTGGACGAGGCCCCCGACGCTACCGAAAGGATTCCCTACACCAACTCGAAGGGGGAGACCTGGACCAGCACGGTGGAGGAGATCCTCACCCACCTCGTGATTCACTCTGCCTATCATCGGGGGCAGATCGCCTCTGATGTCCGGGCCAGCGGCGGAGTCCCGGCATATACCGATTACATCCACGCTGTTCGGCAGCGGCTGATCGAATGAGCTCCTCGCCTGTGGGATCGCTGCTGATTACGCTGGGCATCGGGCTCGTCGTTGTGGGCTTGCTGGTCTCGGTGGGAGGGTTCGGATGGTTCGGCCGCCTTCCCGGCGATATCCGGATCGAGCGGGATACGGTACGGGTGTATATCCCGTTTGCCTCTATGATCCTGGTCTCGGTGGTTCTAAACCTGGTGTTCTACCTCATTCGCCGGTTCTTCTGAGCCAATCCAGCCGCCTCGTTACTATTCATCGAATGACCAATCCGCTCGCCCCGCGTACCCCTGCCCCTGTTGTGGGCACCTATCAGCCACCCCAGCTCGAACGCCTCCGCACCGTAAGCCGGCTGCTCGACAGCGCGTTCGTCATCCCGGGAACCCGCTATCGATTCGGGTTCGACGCGCTGATCGGTCTGGTGCCGGGTTTGGGCGACGCGGTGAGCGCGATCTTCTCGGGATACATCATCCTCCAGGCCTCCCGCCTGGGTGCTCCGAAATCGGTGGTCACCCGGATGATCGGCAATGTTGCACTGGACACCCTGGTCGGCTGGGTTCCAGTCCTGGGCGACCTCTTCGACGTGGCTTGGAAGTCGAATCTGAGGAACATGGCGCTGCTGGAAACCCATCTGCAGCAACCGGCCGCCGCCCGAGCCGGGAGCCGGAAGGCGCTCGTCCTCCTGGGCGGGGTGCTGCTCCTGTTAATCGTGGGTGCGGTAGCGCTCGGTGTGCTGGTAGCGAAGCTGGTTCTGAACCTCTTGCAGTGAAAGCCGCTCTCCAATGACCGCTCCGATCACTCCGTCCTTGCACAGCATCGCGATCTTCGTGCACGACATCCCGCGCGCGGTGGGTTTCTATCGTGACAAGCTCGGGCTGCCTCTGACCAGGCAAGGCTCCTTTGGGGCGGAATTCCTGGAGGGCGACACTCACCTGAGTGTGCATCCAGCCGTGCACAAGGACGCCAAGTCCCTCGTGGGTCGGCACACCGGGATTACCCTGTTCGTGCCAGAGCTGCTGCACTTCTGCGGCGTGCTCCACGACCGGGGCGTGCGTTTCACAACCGAGCCGACCCAGCAATCCTGGGGCATCATGGCGATGGTGGCAGATCCCGACGGAAACGTGCTGGCGCTGTGGGAAGACAAGATGCCAGCCACCGAGGAACACCACACGGTGGATCAGGCGGATGGGATGGGATGATCCTCGCCGGCGCTCTGCCGGTAGCGGTCTTCCACCATCTGAGCCTGCTGCTCCATTCCGTAGGACTGGAACGGCTTGCCCGCTTTTACCCGGTAGGAATAGGGACTGGAGCCGAGCCTGAGTGATCGGTGAATCAGGTCGCGCAGCTGGGTGATCAGCCCGCGGGCAAAGTAGACTCCGGGTCCCCACGCCTGATACTGCGCACAGTGAGTCAGTTCGTGCGCGAGCACTCCCAGGTCCCCTTCGCATCGATCCGGCAGGAACACCCGATTGCCTAGCGCCACGGCTCGATTGCGGCTGGCCAGGAGAACGAGCCGCCGAGCCCATCCGGCGGCCCCACCGCAGGACCCACGGTACAGCCGTACCCGTGACCAATCCGCCTCGAACGGTATGGCCGCCACCACGTCTCGTTCGCTCTCCAGCAGGCATGCGGGCCTGGTCACGTTTCTCTGCATCCGACTCGTCGATTCTACTCGGCCAGAAACTCGCCGATTGGCGCCAGCGGTGCGATGTGATCGCAGGCGATCTTGATCGAGGCCATGATCGGGACAGCCAAGAGGGCACCGGTGATGCCCCAGAGGTACCACCAGAAGATCAGCCCGACAAACACGGCCACCGTGTTGAGGCGCATCCGCCGCCCTATGACCCAGGGGGTGATCAGGTTTCCCTCCAGAATGTTGATCACGGTGAAGACGAGCGGGATCATCAGCGCGCGGCCGACGTCGTCGAAGCTGAGGAGCGCCGCCAGCGCCAGGATCACCGTGTTGACCAGACCACCGATATAAGGGACGAAGTTCAGCACGGCGGCGATCACTCCCCACAGAACCGCATTCGGCATGTCCAGCAGCCATAGAGCCACGCCCGTGGCCACTCCAACTCCCACATTGATCAAGGTGGTGACCACCAGGTAAACCGAGACCTGAGCCTCGGTCTCGCGTACGATGCGCACCGCGGTCTTCTTGTCCTTGAGCTGAGGTAGCACCCCGACGAGCTTCTGGAGGAAGAGCTCCCCCGAGGCCAGAAGGAAGTAGGTGAGAAAGATCACCACCATTGCCGAGCCCAGGAGCGCGGTGGTGCCACCGAAGACCTGCTGGGTGAGGCTGGGGCCCTTGATCTCTACCTCCTGCGTCTTCTTGTCCATATCGGTGGCCTGCTCAACCTGCTCGGCAGCCTGGTTTGCCCGCTCCATCGAGCGGCGAAGCGGCCGGACCTTTCGCTGCAGCGTTGCCATGCTCTCCGGAGCCCGGGCCAGCCAGGCGGATGCCGCCGGGGCGAGGCGGTAAGCGCCGAAGCCTACGACACCGAGGAGCACGACGACGACGATTCCGGCCCCGAGAGGCACGGGTATGCGGAGGGTGTTCCGGAGCAGGCGCACGCTGGGGCTGAGAAGGAGGTTCAGCATGATGGCCACCACGATAGGCAGGAAGAAATCCGCCGAGAGATGGAGGGTAAAGAGCACCGCGAGAAAGGTGAGGATTACGAGAGAGACGTGACGAACGTCAGCACTCCCACCCAGAATTCCCGCCAGTTTCGACTCGTCACCACCTGAAGCCTGGTTGGCCCCGCTATCCGGCTCGATCATCTGCCCATCTTGGGTCATGTGCGGCTCGCGGAAAAGGTGGCCTCTTGTCCCTCACTGCCCGAGGACGCTAAGGTTACCCGCCACGGCGACGATCCGCGTCATGGGCAACCCTGCCTACCCGAGCCCGGAATAGAGTGGTATGTCGCGACTCTGGCAAACCGTCGTCTCGATCTGGGCCTGGCTGGTACTCGTCGTGTGCCTCGTCCTGTGGTTTCCCGTGCTCGCCATCGTCGGACTGCTCACGGCACCGTTCGATCAGGGTCGTTACATGACTGGGCGCATCTTTCGGAAGGTTGGACCGGCCATGGCGACGCTGAACCCGCTGTGGCGTTTTCGCTACTCCGGCACCCTTCCGAAGGACCCGCGCAGGCCCTACGTCGTCGTGTCCAATCACGAGTCGTTCGCCGACATTCTCCTCATCAGCCATCTGCCCTGGGAAATGAAGTGGCTTTCCAAGGCCGAGCTCTTTCGTATCCCGTTCCTGGGCTGGAACATGTGGCTGGTGGGCGACATCCCAGTGAAGCGCGGGTTCGGACCCAGCGCTCTGGAGGCCATGGAGCGCTGCCGCCGTGCGCTCCAGTATCGTGTCTCGGTGATGATCTTCCCGGAAGGGACCCGCTCCCGAACATCCGAGCTGTTGCCGTTCAAGGATGGCGCCTTCCGACTGGCCATCGAGGCCGGCGTCCCAATACTGCCGCTGGCGGTATCGGGCACGGGGACCGCGCTGCGCAAGCACGACTGGCGGTTCGGCCGGTCTGACGCCGAGGTGCGGGTGCTCGAGCCGGTCGAGACAGCGGGCCTGGCCCTCAGTGACGTCCCGGAGCTGAAGGCCCGGGTGCGACAGACGATCATCGAAGCCCGGGACGCGCTGGCCGCCGGGAGAAGCTGAGCCGGGGCGACTCAGCGGCCGAGATCGGCTGGAGCTCGGACCCGCCCCACCGCACCAGCAAGTGCCAGGAGCGTCAGCAGGTAGGGCAACATGAGAAACAGCTGATAGGGAGCGTCGAGCCCGAGGGTCTGGAGCAGGAACTGCAGCGCGGTCGCCACCCCGAAGAGCAGCGCCCCCAAGGCAATCCCGCCCGGGTGCCAGCGGCCCAATACCACGATAGCAATGGCAACATAGCCGCGACCCGCCGTCATGCCCTCGGTGAACGAGCCGACCTGTGCCAGCACCAGGCTGGCACCCCCCATACCCGCAAACCCACCACCGACGATCGTTGCCCAACTCCGAATTAGTCTGGTGCGAACTCCCGCCGCGCGGGCCATCGCCGCGCCCTCTCCGGTGGCGCGCAGGGCCAGGCCGAGCCGGGTGCGAAAGAGCACCCACCAGACGAGAGGGATACCGAGCAACGCAAGGTAGGTCGGTGCCGGCTGGTCGAAGAGGGCCGGGCCCAGCACCGGTATCTGCGAAAGTCCGGGAATGGCGACCGACTTGAGCGTGGGAATGCTGAGGCCGGCACCGCCCGAGCCGTAGGCCTGCCGGTAGATGATGCCGGTGAGTCCGACCGCCGCGAGGGTGATCGCGGTACCGGTGATGATCTGGTCCGCCCGGGCGCCAACCGCCAGCAGCGCAAATACCGCGGCGAGGAGCATCCCAGCCAGGATCGCGCATGCCACGCCACTCCACGGTCCCCAGGCGGTGGCGCCCATGGTGGCGGCAAGGGCCCCGACCAGCATGGTCCCCTCCAGGCCGAGGTTGATGACTCCAGAGCGTTCGGTGATGGTCTCGCCGGTTGCGGCAAGCAAGAGGGGAGTCGCCACCCGAACGGACGCGGCTAGAAATCCGGCGATGAGTGCTTCGGTTTCCATTATGCGCGGGCCTTGCCCGGGGCGATCCGCCTTCTCACCACCGCGCGCAAACCGATCCATCCCCCTCGCGGCACGGTGGCCAACAGCGCAACGATGATGACCACTGCCTCTACCACGTAAACCGCGACCGCGGGGATTCCCGCATCCCGCTGCATCGCACCTGCTCCGGCTTCGAGCGCGCCGAAGAGAATTCCGGCTACCACAACGCCCATGGGATGGAGCCCGCCCAGCAAGGCCACGGCTATTCCGGTAAAGCCATATCCAGGCGACAGGTTTTGAAACAGTGCGTACGACACTCCGCTCACTTCAACTCCGCCGGCCAGTCCCGCGATGGCGCCCGAGATCAGGAGCGCGAGCGCGCTCACCCGCTGGCTGTCGATTCGCCCGCTGACTTCCGCGGCCCGGGGGCCCAAGCCCACCGCCCGAAGCCTGAAACCCCAGAGCGTCCTCGCGAACAGGAACCAGAGCAACAGGGCGCCCACTACCGCGAGCAGGAGGCCGGCATGAAGCCGCGACCCGGGAAGTAGCGGCAGCCGCGCCGCCTCAGCGATTGCATCGCTCTGGGGATAGATGTGGCCACGTTCCTGAAGCGGTCCCTGCACCATGAAACTCACCAGCGACAGAGCGACGAAGTTGAGGAGCAGGGTGCTGATGACCTCGATGACACCGAACCGGAGCTTGAGCCACACCGGGAGCGCGATCCATAAGAGCCCGGCAACGGCCGCCGCCAGCATAACCGCACCGATCGCCAGCGGGCGAGGCTGCCCGGCCAGATGGAGGCCGGCCCAGGTTGCGGCAATGGCGCCGGCGTAGAATTGTCCTTCCGCTCCGATGTTGAGCGCGCCGCCGCGAAATGCCACCGAAATACCGAGTCCGATCAGGATGAGCGGCACCGCCCGCACGAGGGTGCTGGACATGAACGCATCCCGGGAGCCGAAGGCACCCATCCAGAGAGCGCTGAGCCCGGCCTCGGCGCTGAAGCCGGCCGCTTCCAGTCCCAGGAACAGAACGGCCAGACCCAACGCCACCGCCGCGACGGCCCAATAGAGTGCTCTCACGCCTCTCGCTCTGCCCGAAGCATCATGGTGCCGATTTCGGAGCGGGAGGCACCAGCAGGCGCTTCCGAAATCATCCCCCGGGTCACCACTATCACCCGATCAGCGAGATGCAGCACCTCGTCCAGGTCTGCTGAGTAGAAGAGCACGGCAGCCCCCGCCGCGGCAGCCGATCTCAGGCGCAGATGGATAGCGGCAGCCGCGCTGATGTCGAGACCGCGGGTCGGATTCTCTGCGACTATCACGGCGGGAACCCGAGAGAGCTCACGCGCCACAATCAGTTTCTGCTGGTTACCGCCGCTCAGCGCCGCAGCCCGGCTGCCGGGCCCGGGTGCCACGATCTGATAGTCTCGAATCAGCTCCGCGGTGCGGGCTGCCGCTGCGCGCCAGGCAATCCGGCCCCCGTGAATCCATGGACCGTCATTTCCTAAACCGAGAACCACGTTCTCGGTCAGGCTGAGAGCAGGTATCAGCCCCTCTGAGGTCCGATCTTCCGGAATAAACCCGACCGGCTGAGCTACCTGGAGCTTGCCACGGAGCGGGGCGATGCGGCCAGCTATGGCCCGGAGAAGCTCTCGTTGCCCATTGCCCTCGACTGCGGCCACACCGACGATCTCACCCGCCCGGATCGAGAGCGAGCCGTGCCTGAGCGCTATCCCGTAACCGCTCTCGCGAGACACCTCCAGGGCGTCGAGACGAACCAGCTCTTTAGACGTGCGAGGCTCGGACTTTCTGACTGTTTCCGCGCTGGTAAGTGGAACACCCGGATCACCACCGATCATCGCATGGGCAAGCGACTCCACGGTCTGGCCGGCGACCGGACCGGTGAAGGTCACGGCGCCCTGCCGCAGCACGGTAATCCGGTCGGCGGTTCGGAGTGCCTCATCGAGCTTGTGCGTGATCAGGACAGCGGACCCGCCGGAAGCGGTGAAGCTCCGAACCATTTGCAGCAGCAGCTCTGCCTCCGGAGGGGCGAGCACGCCGGTGGGCTCATCGAGCAGCAGTATCCTGGCGTCGCCCGCCAGGGCCTTTACGATCTCGAGCCTCTGCTTGAGCGATACCGAGAGCCGCCCAGCCCGCTGATCGGGATCGAGCGGCAACCCCATCCGCTCGCTCAAGAGCCGGGTGCGCTCCCGCATCTCATGCGGGGAGCCCGGCCAACCCGCCGAGAGTGCCACGTTCTCGGCGACCGTCAGAGCAGGCACCGAGGTGAAATGCTGATGCACCATCCCCATCCCCAGCGCCCGGGCAGCCCGCGGATTGGTGATCCGCCGGATAACGCCATTGACGATGATCTTGCCGGCGTCCGGGCGTACCAGCCCAAATGCCACATGCATCAGAGTGGACTTTCCGGCCCCGTTCTCCCCCAGCAAGGCATGGACTTCACCAGGGGCCAATACGAAATCGACTCCGCGCAAGGCATGCACGGAGCCGAATCGCTTATCGATGCCGGCAAGCTCGAGCACCGAAGTCACATCAGAGACCGGTGGGATGGTCGTGGAAGTCCCACTCGATGTCGAACTGCTCCGCCAAGTGTGATGCCATTGCCTGAACGCCCAGGGTTTCCGTAGCGTAGTGGCCGGCGTAAATGACGTTGAGCCCCAGCTCCACCGCATCGAAATAGGTGTGATGCGGTCCCTCGCCGGTGATGAAGGTATCGAGTCCCGCAGCATCCGCCGCAGCAATCATGCTGCCCGCAGCTCCGGTGATAATGCCGATGCGGCCGGGCTTTTCGGGACCACCCGGGATGATCCTCGCGCTGCCTTTCATGGTATGCAACACGCGGTCGAGCTCCATTGCCAGCGCTTCACGCGTCGGCAGGCTCGCCGGGCTGTGCCCCCAAGCCCCGATCGGCACCCCTCGGTAGCTCCCAAACCACCCTTCCACCTCGATCCCCAGGCGCTCGGCCAGCACCGCATTGTTGCCGACTTCCGGATGAACGTCCAGAGGACTATGAGCGGCGTACAGCGGAATGTCATGGTCGAGGAGCGCCGCAAGCCGCCGGTATCTGCGACCAGTCACAGGCACGTTGCCGTCCCATAATAGCCCGTGGTGCACAAGCACCAGCGGGGGCGGTTGTCCTGGCTCCAGCGTTGCGATCACCCCGTCGATGGTGGCCTGAGAAGCATCCACCGCAGCTACGATGGCACCAATACGACCGCCATTCTCGACCTGAAGACCATTGATCGCATTCGGCTCATCTGGTATCTCGCGAATTCGGAGATACTCATCGAGGTAGCCTACCACGTCGGCCAGCGACACGCCGTCGCTCATCTCAGGCTCGGCTCCCGGTCCGAGAGCGCAAGGTGGCTGCTCCGGCTTCCGGGTCGGGCGGCTTCCATGGTGGCTGGCCGTGGGGCAGCTATCAGGGTGCCGGCAATCATGGAGTCGGTTGCAGCACGCATTCGCGCCTTCAGGTCGGGTGGAACCAGGGTGTCGAGACGCGGATTTGGTACGTAACTCACGACGCCGCCCTTCAGACCGAACACCTCTACCCTGGGAGTAAAGCGCCCCGAGCGGACCTCAGAGGCCACGAGAAGAAAGGCATGAGGCAGATCGATCACGGCGCTGCCGAGCACTCGGTCCGGCGCCAGACTCGATTGATCGGCGTTGGAGCCGAAGGCATACACTCCACCCCGTTCCTTGACTGCCTGGAACAGCCCGAGCGCCGCGGCATCGGCGTTGTGATGAAACATGTCGGCACCGACCCGCATGAGCGCTAACGCTGCTTCACGGCCGGCGGCCGCATCGTCGAAGCTATTCAAGTAAATCTCCCGGCTCCGAACCTTCCGATTCACCGCCACCGCCCCGTTCCGCCACCCCTGGTACGCTGCCCTGATTGGGGGAAGCTCGATCCCGCCCACGAAGCCGAGCACATTGTTCCTGGTCAGCGCCCCGGCCACCATCCCGGCCAGGTAGCTCGCCTCCTCCAGCCGGAAGATGAGGGGAGCCACGTTACCACGAGCCCGGCGACCAGAGGTGACGATGAAGACCGTCTTAGGGTACTCGGATGACACCCGCTCGGCGGCATCCTGAAACTCGAAGCCGTGGGCAAAGACGAGGTCGTAGCCCTGGGCCGCGTAGGTTCGGAGCGCTTCGGCCTGCTCGGCCGGCGTCCGGGCTTCTACATGGCTGACCTGGACACCTAAGGAGTCACGGATCCGCTGGAGGCCTTGATACGCCGCAGAGTTCCAGGCGGCATCGGCTATGGAGCCCGGAGTGATCAGACCGACCCGGATTCCGGAGGCTTGAGGGGAGGGGCACGAGAGAAGTGCCAGCGAAAGCACAGTATAGCAGCAACGGGCGATCACTGCGTTAAGGATTGGCACGTCGGCGTGATTTTGGTACCTCCAGCGTGCAATTTGTGGCGCCAAACTTTTATTGTCCACACACTTAGCTGAATTATCAACTATTGTGGGAATTCCCAGCGGCTTCTTGCTTGGCTGCGGCGTCCATCTTGACCTCTCCAGTCACCCGCGCCCCTTCGATTATCGAGATCCGTGGTGTCAGAATATCTCCAGCGACCATCGCGGTTGCCTGGAGCTCGACGCGCTCCCGGGCGTGAATGGCTCCGCTCACCTGACCGGCAATGACAGCCTCCTGGGTGTGGAGGTCGCCCTCGATGACCGCGCCTTGAGCCACGAGCACCTGGCCGCCGACCCGCACTGTTCCACGCACCCTTCCCTCGACGCGGACCATGCCTTCTGTCTCCAGATCACCTATTACTGTCATATCACTGGCAATGATGGAAAAGGGTATCTGGTCGGTACGGCGCCGCTTGAGCTCTTTTCCCTCTTCGTCTCGTGCGGTATTGCTGAAGAACCCCATCAGCGCCCCTCCTTGACCATGGTCTGCGGGTCCAGTGACAGACCTCGCTGCCGAATTTCGAAATGCAGATGGGGCGCGGTGGAGCGCCCACTGTTACCACTGAGCCCAATGACCTGCCCAGGGGAGACAGTGGCACCAGATGTCACTAAGGTGCGCGAAAGATGTCCGTACATGGTCTGGTATTCATCTGAGTGATCCAGCAAAACGAAGTGACCGTACTCCGGGTCCTCTCCGGCCTGTAGAACGATGGCACCCCCTGATGCTCGCACCAGGCTTCCGACTGAGACTGCGATGTCGATCCCGGGATGAGCCTCGTCCCGGCCGCCCGCCTTTACCTGGCCGCGCGTGATGTATCCGGTCTCGTCCAACGGCCAGAGTTGCGGGGGCCCTAATCCTTCCGCTGGCGCCGCCGCCGCCGAAGCGAGACGGGCTCGGATGGGAGGAGCCACCGGCAGGGATGAAGTAATCGTCAGCCGGTCCCGCACGATCTCACCGCCCATCATCTGGCGGACTTGAGCATAGCGGGATTCGGCGCTATCGAGGGCCGCCGACAGGTCGCGAACTCGGGCGTTCTCCACCTGCAGTCGGGCCAGCTCGCGCTCCATACCCGGGACTCGCGCTGCAGACCTGACTACCGGTCCATAGAACACCACCAGGAGCAGCAACATCACACCAATAAGCCCGAGTAACCAGGCCGCTAGGCGGAGCGTGCGGAGTCTAACGCGGTAGCTTTGCGCCTTCGTCCTGCCGTCCTTCTGGATCAGGATGGTGACGGAGCGCGAGCGGCTTTTCATCCCGCGAACGGCTCGCCCAGTACCAGCTGGAGCACACGAGCCAGATCGTCGTTGGAGTAATAGCTGATGCTGAGAAAGCCCCGGCCGCGCCGGCGAGCCGTGACTCGGACATCGGTGCCCAGTCGCTTTCTCAAGGCGTCTTCGATTCGGCGTACCTCGGCCGTTGCCATTTTTTGCTGTGGACGGGGACGCGGGCCGTTCGTGGGCGCGACGGCTGCCACCGTTGCCGGTGATTCTCCGCGAGCCCGCGCTTCCGTGTCGCGTACCGACCATCCCTGGTCCGCCGCTTCTCTCGCCAGACGAAGGAGCTCTGATTCCTTTTCTACAGCAAGCAGAGCACGCGCGTGCCCCTCGGAGAGCTTGCCCTCCTGAACCAGCGTCTTGACCTCATCGGGGAGCTTGAGCAGTCGTAGCAGGTTCGTTACCGTGGAGCGGCTCCGTCCCACCAGCCGTGCAATCTCCGCCTGAGGAAGCTTGAACTCCTCACCCAGACGCTGATACCCCGCGGCCTCGTCGATGGAAGTCAGATCGTCGCGCTGAAGATTCTCGATCAGCGCGAGGGTCAACAGGGTTCGATCGTCCACTTCTCGCACGACCGCCGGGATCTTGGCCCATCCCAGACGCTGAATCGCCCGCCAGCGTCGCTCGCCGGCAATCAGCTCGAACTTTCCGTTCCGCGGACGCACGATGACCGGCTGGAGTAAACCGGACGCTTCGATTGACGACGTCAACTCTGTCAGGGCGTCCTCGTCTACATGCGTTCGCGGCTGATACGGATTCGGTAGCACACTGCCTATAGGAAGCTCCCGAAGTGAGCCAGACGCCTCGGCCTGTTCTCGGGATACCGCACCCAGCAGGGCCTCGAGACCTCGTCCCAACCGCTTCGTCTCGCTCATGTGGTTACCTCAGGGATAGGGGCAGGCGCCTCTTCGACCACGCCTGGATTCTCGATCCGGCGCATCAGCTCCTGGGTGACCGCCAGGTAGCTCTTGGCACCCACAGACTGCACATCGTACAGAAGGATGGGCTTTCCGAAGCTCGGCGCCTCAGCCAATCGCACATTCCTGGGGATTGGCGTCACGAACACCTTGGCGCCAAAGTACTCCTTGGCATCCTCGGCTACTTGTCGGCAGAGGTTCAGGCGCGAGTCGTACATGGTCAGGAGTACGCCGCTTATCGCCAAGCCGGGATTGAAGTTCTGCTGTACTAGGCGGACGGTGTTAAGAAGCTGTGAAATCCCCTCCAACCCGTAATATTCGCACTGGATAGGGATCAGCACGGCGTTGGCCGCTGCCAGGACATTCAGGGTCAGAAGTCCGAGGGAGGGCGGGCAGTCGACGACGATGTAGTCGTACGAGTCCTGCAGCTCCTCGAGCACATGGCGGAGCTTTGCCTCGCGGCCCTCGCGATCTACCAGCTGCAACTCGGCTCCCACGAGATCCTGCGTCGCGGGAAGCACCGAGAGAAACGGAAGCGCGCTGATCGAAAGAATCGAGTCTGCCGCCGGACGACCCTCGACCAGAGACTCGTAGAGCGAGAGCTCTACCGTCTCCTTGGCGATACCGACCCCGCTCGTGGCATTGCCCTGAGGGTCGGCATCGAGGAGCAGCGTACGCCTCTCAGCCATGGCGAGCGATGCGGCGACATTGACTGCGGTCGTGGTTTTGCCCACGCCACCCTTCTGGTTCGCTATTGCTATGACATGGGCCATGATGCTCGTTAGCCTCTAACTGGTTGTTTGGCAGCCGCTTATAGTCTAACTGGCCACAGTGATCGAGCGGTTCGGCAGACACCGGCGGGGAACACACGAATATAGGACATTGCGTGTACTGTGCAATCTCCTGCGCTCACCAAATTCTTCGACTGCCTGCCGTAGTCTGCTCGGTCCGTTCGGTTAGCCGAAATTCCAAGAACGCGGCTTCGCCTCCAATACGGTTTCACGTGAAACGTGAGCCAGAAGGCGGTCCTGGGC
>JALYPB010000250.1 GCA_030856585.1 Gemmatimonadota bacterium
CTACCAGGGGCCGAAGCTGTCAATCGTCACACCGCACAACGACACGCCCTCCAGCCTTCATCGTCTGGGGAAGGGATTTCCCCACCACGTCGTGCAGGACACCGGGCACTGGATCCAGCTGGACAAGCCGGGGGAGTTCAATCGCATTCTCGACAAGTTTCTCAAGCAACTGTCACCCTGAGCCGTAGCAAAGCGAAGGCGAGGGGGCCGAAGCTCAATTCGGGCTCTGGCCCCCTCGGGCGCTAATGCGCCCTCAGGGTGACACACGCTGTTCCCCGTTCACCGTTCACGCAGTTATAGAATGTTCACCCACCTCCACACCCACTCCCACTTCTCCTTCGGCCTTGGCGTCTCCAGCCCTGAGGTACTCACCCGGGCGGCCGCCGAGCGGGGGTTCGCCGCGCTCGCCTGCACCGACACGAATGGCGTCTACGGCGCGGTCGAGTTTCAGCGCGCCTGTGATGCCGCGGGCGTGCGCCCCATACTCGGCGCCCACCTGGTAGCGGAAGGCCAGGAAGTTGTAGCCCTCGCGATGGATGAACGTGGATGGGGGGCGATGTGTCGGGCGATTACTGCAATCCACTGGCGGACGGATGGACGGGCGGGCGGGCGGAGCGTTGCACCCGGCAATCCCTCCGCCTGTCCGCCTGTCCGCCTGTCCGGCCTCCTCGCCAACGACAGAGATGGCCTCATTCTTCTCTCCCACGATATCGGTTTTCTGGAGCAAATACTCCGGCTCAGCGGCCCCGAGAATCTCTACGCTGAGCTTCGTCCAGGCAGAAGGCGCCACGAGACCCTCGCTACCGCACGCCGGCTGAGGCTCCCCGCCGTGGCCACCAACGGGGTGGTCGCCGCGAATGCCGAGGACTGGAGCCGCCACCGGCTGCTCCGCGCCATCGCGCTGAATACCACGCTGTCTGCTCTCCCGGTAGAAGAGATCTGGCCCCATGGAGCCTGGCTCTGTCCAGCCGATGAGCTGGCGCGGCACTTTCCTGACTGCCCCGAGGCAATCCGCGCGGCGATGGATATCGCTGAGCGATGCGCCTATCGGATTCCGATCGGCCGTCGAACCGTGTCACCGCGCATCGCCGATACCGGCTCCGCCTTTGTCCAGCTGCGGGAGCTCACGCTCCAGGGAGCCCGGCATCGATACCCGGAGATTACCCCCGAGCTGAGTGACCGGCTGGATCTGGAGCTTGGCATCATCGGGCAGAAGGGCTTCGCCGATTACTTCCTCGTGGTGCGCGATATCGTACGCCACGCGCCGACCCACTGCGGACGGGGCTCGGTGGCGAACTCGGTGGTGAGCTACTGCCTCGGCATCACCCACGTAGACCCGATCCGCTGCGGATTGATCTTCGAGCGTTTTCTCAACCTCCAGCGGCAGGATCCTCCGGACATCGACCTGGATTTTCCCTGGGATGAGCGCGACGAGGTCCTGGCATACGTCTTTCGTACCTATCCCCACATGCACTCGGCGATGGTGGCCAATCACAACACCTTTCAGTCACGCGGTGCGCTGCGTGAGGTGGCCAAGGTGCATGGGCGGCCCGCCGGGGAGATCCGGGAGGTCACTCGGCGCATTCCATTTTTCTATGAGCCTGATGCGCGGCTGGACAAACTGATCGCCACCCATCCGAATTTCCGGGGACTCCAGCTGGCCTCCAACTGGCAGGCCTTTGCCCGGGCGGCGGAGAGCCTGGTAGGCGTTCCCCGCTACCTGTCGGTACATCCAGGTGGGGTCGTGATCACTCCGCGCCCACTCACCGACTATGTGCCGGTTGAGTGCGCCGCCAAGACACTGGACGGTCATCCCGACGTTCCGGTGCCGGTCATCCAGTTCGAGAAGGACGGCACTGAGGATGCCGGGCTGGTAAAGATCGATCTGCTTGGCAACCGGTCGCTCGCCGTGATTCGCGATGCTATCGACGCGGTTCAAGGGCACACCACCCATCGCATCGACTACACCTCATCGGCAGCGGGCGACGACGAAGGCGCCAAACGGCTGTTCCGCACCGGGCAGACCATGGGCGTCTTCTATACCGAATCGCCCGCCTCCCGGCTGCTGTGCGCCAAGAGTCAGGCCGACACCTTTGAGCTGCTGGTCCTCAACACCAGCATGATCCGGCCGGCATCGAACAAATACATCCGGCTCTATCTCGATCGGCTGCGGAACGGAACGCCCTACGAGCCCCTGGACCCGTCACTCAAGGACACCTTGATCGAATCGTTCGGGATCATGGTGTACCAGGAAGACGTGGTGAATGTCTGTGCGACGTTCGCCGGCATGCCGCCAGCTGCGGGCGACGGGCTCCGCAAGGCGCTCTCCAAAAAGCGCCCTGCCAAGCACCTCGCCGCCTACGCTGAGGATTTCTTCACCGGAGCCATGCGTCTGGGGCGAAAACCGGACGCGGCCAAGCGGGTCTGGGAGATGATCATGTCCTTTGCCGGATACAGCTTCTGCAAAGGCCACTCGTGTTCCTATATCCAGGTGGCCCAGCACTCCTGCGCGCTCAGGTCCAACCACCCGGCGGAGTTCATGGCGGCGGTGCTATCCAATGGCGGCGGGTTCTACCATGCGTTTGCCTATGTCGCCGAGGCGATACGTATGGGGCTTACGATCCTGCCGCCGGACGTCAACGCCAGCGACTTCCGCTGCAGCGGCAAGGGGCGGGAGCTTCGGATCGGATTGCAGTTCGTGAAGGGACTGACGGCGGATGCGGTAGAGCGGGTGTTGACGGAGCGGGTCAGCGGGTCAGCGGGTCGGCGGGTCGGCAAGAGCACATCGCTGTCCCGCCCTTTCACCACCCTCTCCGACTTCCGCGCCCGCACCGGAATCGCCCCGTCCGAC
>JALYPB010000266.1 GCA_030856585.1 Gemmatimonadota bacterium
GACCCAGACTCAGTAGCGCTGCGGCGGCCACCCGGGGAACAGGAATTCCATCCACTTCGATCCGCCGGTTGAGTCGCCGCATGTCCGTCTCGGTGAGCATGCCGCTCAGCTCGGCCAGTGCGGCCACTGCGGCCGGCAACTCGCGTTGAAATCCCGGGCTCACCAGTGCGGCGGCCTCGTACGGCGGGAAGAAGTGCTGGTCGTCGTTCAGCACCACCAGATCGTAGCGCGCGATGAATCCATCGGTGGAGTACCCGTCGATCACGTCCACCTGCCCCGCCGCCAGTGCCTGATACTTCACCGCCGGGAGGAGTGCGCGGACCGACCCGAAGCGGAGGCCGTACGCCTTCTCCAGGCCCGGCAGCCCGTCGGGTCTCCCGATGAAATCGGGAGTGAGCCCCGCGCGCAGAGTCCGGGAAACCCGGGCGAGGTCGCTGAGCGTGGCAAGACCGAGCTTCCGGGCGGTCTCCCGCCGCACCGCTATGGCATAGGTGTTTTGAAAGCCCAGGGGTGGGAGCCATCGCACGCCGAAGCGCTCGCGGAACTCGCGCGACACCTGGCGGAAGACCTGGCGGGGGTCCGCGCTGGGACGCTCGCCCAGAATGGCCAGCAATCCTGTGCCGGTGTACTCCGGGTATACATCGATGGAGTTGGTCCGAAGGGCCCTGAAAGCGATCTCGGTGGCGCCAAGACCGAGTCGGCGGTCAACCGTGAAGTGCCTGGTCTCCATCAGCTGGGCGAACATCTCCGCCAGAAGGAAGGACTCCCCGAACGGCTTGGAGGCAACAACGATTGGCCGCGCGGAACCGCCCTGCGCCGCGGCGAGCGTAGAGACGCCCACGAGGAGGGCCAGCGCCCCGCGTACTCCGGCGAGTCTGCTCACTTCGGCAGCACTCGAGCCCGCAGCAGCAGCTGACTGACATATGCGGTGGCTGGGGCCTGCCGAAGCTCGACGGGGTCGGCGTCCTGCTCTACCCTGCCCTGGCGCAACACGACGATGCGGTCGGCCAACAGAAAGGCTTCGTTCAGATCGTGGGTCACCAGCACGGCAGAGACCCTCAGCTCGCGCCGAATCCCGTCGAAGGCAACCTGGAGGTCCGCCCGGGTGATGGCGTCGAGAGCCCCGAATGGCTCGTCGAGCAAAATGACGTCTGGACTGGCGGCAAGCGCGCGGGCCACGGCGACACGCTGCCGCTGTCCACCGGATAGCTCACGCGGCCAGCGGTCGGCGAAAACTCCGGGCTCGAGCCCTACGAGTGCCAGTGCGCGCTCGGCTAAATCATCGCGCTTGGGCACTCCGCGCAGCCAGGGAACCAATCCGACGTTGCGGTGAACTCGCCAGTGCGGCAGAAGCCCCCCATCCTGGGGCACATAGCCTATCCGCCTGCGCAGCGCGATCGGATCGAGCCTGGCTGCGTCAACCCCGTCGACCAGAACTCGCCCGTGGTCCGGATCGACCAGCCGATTGAAGCAGCGAAGGAGCGTGGTCTTCCCCGAGCCGCTTTCGCCGATCAGCGCCACGCATTCGGCGCGTTGGACGTCGATGGACACCGCATCGAGGGCCAGGACCTGCCCATAACGCTTGGATACGCGCTCCGCCCGGAGCACGACACCCGCCGTTTCAGGCTGCTGCACACCGGGTTCCGGTCTGGTTCCAGGCAGGTTTCCTCGCAATCTACCAGAGCTCGAAGAGTGTCAGATTACCCTCTAAGCATTCAGCCTCTCTGCCGTCCGGGCAAGCTGCAGAAAGAAGCATTTGACCGAATGCCGGCGGACCATCGCAAGTGTGTGTTCACATGAGGACTTGGTCCGCGAACTTTGCGCACTGCCTCAACCACTCACAAGCTTTGCAGTGATCGTGGGCTGTCACGCCGACATGAACGAAAGTGCATACCTCCCGCGCACGAAAATCGCATGCGTATTTCATCCTCAGCACCTCCAGTGAACCCCCATCGCAGCTTGAGGTGTGCATGTATCGTATCGAGCTCTCCCCCGGCGAAGAGACCGCATTCCGGTCCATCGAAGAGCTGGCTGTGGCAATACGGCGTAAGGTCGTAACGCCCAAGGCCCGCATATACCACAACGCCACCAGCAAGTGGCTTCCGATTCAGTTTCATCCCCATTACAAAATTGCCGTCTCGATGCCGCTCACCCAGGCGGACCTGGTGGCCGGGCCTCCGGTGACGCCACTTTCCGGCCTTAAGCTGGGCGACTCGGTGACACCGCCAGCGCCGGCCTCGTCCTCGAAAGACGCCGCCACGCAGGCCGCCCTCACGGCGTGGCCTGCACCTAAGCCGGTCGCGCCACCAACGGCGCAGCCATTCTCCCAGCCGGTGCGCAGAGAGCCTGCAGCTTCGGGAACTCCCATCACGCTCGGAACGCCGGCTCCCGAGCCGCGCCGGTCCCCAGAGTCCCAGCGCACCATGAAAGTGCATCGCGGTGCGGAGTTCCCCCGAGCTGAGCCCGCCCGGGTAGTCGAACCGGCCCGATCGGCCCCGGTTCGAGCCAAGAGCCAACGCAAATCCAAGAAGTCCCGGCGTTCGCTGCATCTGGCGCTCGGAGGCGCGGTTCTCGCGGCCTGCGTGCAGCTGATGATAGCGGCGGCGTCCAGCCCGCGGTCTCAGTTCGCCGAGCGGGTTCGCACTCCCAGGCGGCTGATCGAAGCCCCCATCGAGACGATGCAGGAAGACAGCCCCCGCACCGTGGCCGGCGTCCTGCCCGCCCTGCAGACGATTCCGCTTCCTCGGAGGACAGCGTCAGCCCGGCCCGCCGCGCAGCCGGTACCGGTGCCGACACGCGCCGGGTCGACCACACCTGGGCCTGATGCTCTCCGGGCCCGTTCCGAGGTCATGGGCCCCAGCGTGGACACTGCATCCAGCCCCGAGATCCAGCCAGCCCCCCCGGCGGTGGAGCTCTCTGGTAGTGTTCAATCCGCCCCAGTGCCCGTGGCCAAGACGGCAGACTCCACCGAGAAGAAGGTCCTCAGAGGGCTCCTCCGTGAGCTCGGGGGCACGCCTAAGCGCTGAGCCCGTGAGGGTGTGACTCGTCCCACAGCAGCACCGCTTCCACCCCAGCCATAATCGGCTTCATAAGTTGTTGCTTATCAACAACTTGTGTTGACAACCCTGTGGACAACGGTGGCTTTGTGGAAAAGGGCCGGCTATTCTTTCCTGCGGAATTTCGGAGGAATAGAGATGCCGAGGGCGATCTGGAGTGGTTCCACTGCGACCTGCGGCTCGCGCCACGTGTCCCTTCTCGGCAGGGCCGGTTCCGACTCGAGACATTCAGTGGGTGACGCCCGGGCTGGTCGGCGAAATCGGATTCTCTGAGTGGACGTCCGCCGGGCTGCTGCGTCACCCCCGGTTCCTCAGGTTGCGCGAGGCTAAGCCGGTGCGGGAGGTCCGCCGAGAGGACCAATAGGCACCTCGCAGACCGCCCGGACCCCCTTCAATTTCCCAGATCCCCTCCTGTCCTGCCCCTTGGCAAACTGCCGCATCACAATAATTACCAACGGTTTATCCACTCCCGCCCAAGTGTCCCCGCGTGGCACGACGTCCGCATAGTCGGTGTCAGCCGCGAACGCTGCGTTCCGTCTTGCACTGGAGGTCGTCATGCGCGTGCTCCGCCAACTGCTTTGGTCAACTCTGGCCGTCGTGGCCCTGTTCGGGGTTACCGCCGGTACGGTAAACGCCCAAGGCAAGAGCAAGGACAAGCCCTATCGGGTGTCGAGCGACAAGGCGCTGACCGTGACCCGGACCGTATTGGTCGAGCAAGGGTATCACGTGGTGCGCGTCGAGCGGGTAGGAGC
>JALYPB010000319.1 GCA_030856585.1 Gemmatimonadota bacterium
TGGCGGAGCTGCTCGGTGGAGGCGGAGGCACCATCGGCGGTGAGCCGCTCCATGTCGTCGAGGACATCGAGGAGCCGGGCGACGAGCGTGGCCTGCGAGCGGTCGCCGAGCTCGGCGCGCTCGCGGACGGCGCGCTTCCGGAAGTTGTCGTATTCGGCGGCGAGGCGGAGGTGGCGCTCGCGCTCTTCGCCGAGCTGGTCCTCGAGGCGGCGTACGATCTGGTCGTCGGTTTCGACGGCGGCGCCGCCGCGGCCCTCGCCGAAGACGGGCTGGGTGTCGTCGTCGCGGGAGGAGGGCACCTGGGAGGAGTCGGTGGAGGCGATGTCGGCGCCGTCGGCGCTCCGGCCGGTCGGGGCGGCGGGCTCGCTCATGCCGGCGGGGGTGTGGATGGGGTCTTCGCGGACCCGATCGTCTCGTCTATGTCGGCGGTTGTCGGTCACTTGCGAGCTCACTTCAGTGGCGGTTGGGTCAAAGATAATCCCTCTGGTCCGGCGCCAGCTTCGGGAACACCGTTGCGGCGCATTTTGGGCGGAAGGATACCCCCAGTGGTTGGGGCGACCGGTGTAACGCACAAGATGGTTCGCTTGCCAACCCCGCCGCGCCGAGCGTGCGCTCGTGGCGGGGCGGGTCGAGCCGCTGGCGCTCGACCTTGAGAGAGTGTCCCGGCTGGTCTGACAGGAGAGCCCCCTTGGCACCTGAGCGAGGTGAAGGCGGCATCATCTGAAGAGCGACTTCGCCTTCCGAGCCGACGCCCGGCCTCGCCAGCTCGAAGGAGCCGCCCCCTCCGACAGAATTGATCTGGGCCCACGCGTCCTGCTGCGAGGATCAGTCTACACCTCGGTCAAAGGGGGGCGGAGGCGGCCTGGTCGTATCGGCGATGATCACCCCGGTTCCGGCGGTCGTGCGCGGCCGGGTTTCGTCTATCAGTCGCTTCCGAAGGTTACACGCGGCGGTCTCTCGCTGGTCTCCGTACTCGTCGAGGATAGCGATGGCCTTGCCCATATCCACGAACCCATCTTCAATTTCACCTTTTAACTTTTCCATAAGTTGCTTGAACCACTTGCTATGGGCTTTATCCCACTTTTCCAAGGCTTCTATCGCGTCATCCAGCTCGTGCTTCCCTGCCGGAAAGGGTATCGGCGTGTACTCGTTGTCGCCAAGCCCTTCGCACCCCGGCTTTTCCGATGCCTCACGCACGCTGTCCTCCGTCGTTGGGGTTAATGGGAACGCTCTCCCGGGATTCCGGACCGCAGTGCCAGGAGACGAGTTCGAAGGCTGTCCGCCAGATCCGTGCGCGATAGCCCCTCAGCCGCCCGAATCCGGATGACGAGGCTGGCCGCGAGATACACTTGGTATATAACGGGCGTCGGCGAGTCGAATTGCGATGCGACCCGTAGCGCACCCGCATAGTTTCCCTGCGACCGCAACAGGTCGGCCTGTGCGATGCGCTCGGAGCCCAAAGCTTCCCACGGTTGCCACTCGAGGTCCGCCGTGGGCGCCGAGGGGTTCAGGCTGTCGAGCAATGCCCCCGCCCTCGCGGAGTCCCCCGTGAGGAGGACCACGCGCGCTCCGTGCGCTCTGGCGATCAGCGAGTCGCGTCGACGACCCGACGAATCGACCTTTGCGCGCAGGGCAGTATCGATCGCGGCGGCTGCCCGCACGTTGCCTGATCGCGTCGCCCATAGCCCGTGCGCCCACAGGTTCGGTACCCGAAGCGACGAGTAGCCACGTGCGGCACCCGCTGCCACCACGCCTGCCCGCGCTTCCAGCGGATGCCCGGCCGCGGCGAGCACGAGGTACAGCACCTCGCTCCCCAGTCCCAGCGCGCGCTCGGAGTCCAGCAGCCTTTGCACCTCGGCGTAACGTCCTCCGGCCGCCAACAGGCCCTGCAGGCCGAGAAGGGCGCCCCAGCGCTCGCTGGCATTGCTGCTATCGCTTTCGAATGCCGCCCGAAAGGCCCGCTCGGCACAGCGCGTCTGCTTCGCGCCAACCGAGAACGCCCGGGCAGCCGACAAAATCGCCTCTGGGGCCTTCGCGAGGGTCGGCCAATCGATCGACTCCGGTCCTCGGCTGACGCACTCGAACATGATGCCGAGACGATCCAGGTAGGAGGAACCGGGGCTCTCCAGCTCGAGCCGGCCGATCAACTGTCTCCCGCGCGACAGGTTGCCATCCCGCAACGCATCCTGCGCCAAGTGGAACAGCGCAGGCGTGAATAGGGAGTCGATCTGCTCGGCGCGTTGGAAGGCGGCGCGAGCCAGCGAGTCCAGCGGTCCTCGCCTGGGAAGGAGGTGATTGTACACCTCTCCGAGCGCGAACCAAGCTTCCGTTCGGATGCTATCGACTTCCAGGCTCGATTGAAGTAGTCGCTCAGCGCTGTCGGCCGTGCCCGAGAGGTAGTACCGGAGGCCACGGGCCAAGAGGGCGTCTCGCGGCGCGAGCATCGCATCTCTTTCCTGAAGGACATCAGAGAACTGTGACGCCTGATCGGGGACCTCCTGCCAGAGGGCAGCCTGCACGCCCCTGAGCGCGGCGATCACGAGCGCAGAGTCGAGCTTGACTGCCTCCTGGTAGAGCGCGAGCGCCGGACCAAACCGGAGTCGTCGGTATTCTCGTTCGCCTTGGAGGAACGCGGCTACGGCGGCAGGCTTTCGCTCGCTGAAAGCGCTGAGGTCGATGGGGCGGCCCGGCGCGAGTAGTCCGGGAAGGAGCTGGGAGACCGCCTGCAGGCCGAGCTGCGGCAGATCCGCGGTGCTT
>JALYPB010000390.1 GCA_030856585.1 Gemmatimonadota bacterium
TTCGCGGGGAATCGCACGATCTGTGCCCGGATCCTCTTTCCCTGAAGCTGTTTTGGGTGCGGTCTCCAAGACATTGGAGGGTTGGACCTTAGGTTCGCTGGCGCCGGAGCTTTCCGTGGCTCACGAAACGCGCCGCCGTGTGGTGATTCGTCAACACGGTTACCCAAGACGCTACAGCCGATTACGCGCGCAACGCCCACCAGCGCACCAGCAAGGTGGTGCCGACCGCCAGAAGCAGGTGCACCGCGCCGGAGTTCACGGCGGTCCCGAACACCAGAACTGCCCACACGGCAAGGGAGAGGACGGCGATGAGCAGAGTGGCTAGCATTGGATTGACCTCGGTTGGAGCTTCGGTTGACCGGGTGCACATGTAGTCCTATTTTACACCCGGGTGAGCGGTAGCGGTGAGCCACATTATTGAGCCAACAGGTCCGATGTGGGCCCAAATGCTGTGGCTGATGTCATGCCCCTCGGGGGAAGACAGAAGTCATGGTGAGGGTGCCAAAGCTTTCTCATTGGGCTTCAATAATCCTTGCCGTTGCCGTTTCACTCCTGCGCCGATCCTGAGGTCGGCGTTTTGTTTGGGAGTCAGGAGTCAGGAGTCGGGAGTCAGGACGTCCCGGCGTCGCGCGTCGGCGCCTAGGCCCGGTTCCCGGGTCCGTGTAACTTTCACCGATGCCCCCGACTCCAGACTCCTGACTCCCGACCCAGCCAAGATGCCCCGTTGCGCCGTCACCCGTCGCGTGCACTTCAACGCCGCGCACCGGCTCCATAACCCCCGGTTCTCGGAGGAGTGGAACCGCGCGACCTTCGGGGAGTGCAGCAACCCCAACTATCACGGACACAACTACGAGCTGGAGCTGACGGTCGAGGGGGTGATCGACCCGGACACCGGCTACGTGATGGACCTCAACAAGCTGAAGGAGCTCGCCCAGGAGCGGCTCCTCCGCTATCTCGATCACAAGAACCTGAACCTCGACGTGCCCTGGTTCAAGTCCCTCATACCCACCTCTGAGAACATCGCCCTGGTCTGCTGGCGAGAGCTGCGGTCGGCGGTGCCGGCGGAGCTCGCCCTTCGTCTTCGGCTCTGGGAGACGCCGAGAAATTATGTCGACTATCAGGGCGACTGACGACCGAGCTGCGGCGCCGGAAACCATAGCCCTCTTCGTCCCTTCGCTCAATGCCGCCGGGGCGGAGCGCGTGGCGGTGAACCTGGCCCATGCCCTCGTGAACGCCGGCCAACGGGTCGATCTGGTGGTCGCCCGGGCTCAGGGCGATCTGCTGAATCAACTGTCGCCCAAGCTGCGGCTCATCGATCTCGGCTCCTCTCGCGTACTCTTCAGCCTTCCCGGGCTGGCCGGGTACCTCCGGCGCGAACGGCCCGTCGGCCTCATCTCCTTCATGGATCACGCCAACATTGTGGCTCTGCTCGCCCGCGCGCTGGCCGGGGGATCGACCCGGGTCGTGGCCACGGTGCACAACACCCTGTCGGTGGCAACCTCGAACTCCAACAACCGCCGGTCCAAGCTGCTGCCGCTTCTCATCCGCGCGTTCTACCGCATGGCCGACGAAGTCGTGGCTGTTTCCCAGGGCGCCGCCGACGACATGGTACGCACCGCGGGTCTTGCGGCGGACCGGGTAAGTGTCATCTACAATCCGGTCATTACGCCCGGTCTGCTGGCGGCGAGGAATGCTCCGCCGCCACACCCGTGGCTGGAGCCGGGCCAGCCTCCCGTGGTGTTGGGCGTGGGACGGCTCACTGCCCAGAAGGACTTTCCGAACCTGCTCCGCGCCTTTGCGCTGGTTCGACGCCAGCGGCCTGCCCGCCTTATTATCCTCGGTGAGGGTCCGGACCGCCCCGAGCTCGAGGCCCTCGTGTCTCAGCTCGGCCTGGGGACCGATGCGGCTCTGCCGGGGTACCACCCGGCTGTGCCCGCGTTCATGGCGCGCGCCGCAGTGTTCGTGCTGAGCTCGGCCTATGAAGGTCTGCCCACCGTGCTCATCGAAGCGATGGCGCTGACCAGAAGCCTCGTCTCCACCGATTGTCCCAGCGGACCGCGGGAAATTCTTCAGCACGGCCGCCTGGGGCGTCTGGTTCCGATGCGTGACCCCGAGGCTCTCAGCCAGGCGATCCTTGCCAGCCTCGATCATCCCGGAACGATCGCCAGCGACGAGGCCCTCGAGCCATATACCGAGAAGGCCGCCGTCGAGAATTACCTCCGTGCCGTAGGATCTTCAGCAGCCCCGACCGGACCCGAGTCCGGCATCCACCTTAATCTGGGACAGACGGCGAGGAGCCACGGACTATGAAGGGGCCTAAGGACCCGGCGCCGTTCGCCGACAAGGTGCGGGAGATCCTGGCGGCGCTGGGAGAGAATCCCGGCCGGCAAGGATTGCTC
>JALYPB010000394.1 GCA_030856585.1 Gemmatimonadota bacterium
ACGATCCGCGAGGTGGACGCGGTCCTCCACGTAGTACGCTGTTTCGAGAACCCTGACATCCAACACGTCATGGGATCGGTGGATCCGGTGCGCGACCGCGAGATCATCAACATCGAGCTGGGCCTCGCGGACCTGGCCAGCGTCGAGAAGCGGCTGGACAAGACCGCCCGCACCGCCAAATCGGGTGATCCCCTGGCCAAGCTCGAGTTCCGGCTGCTGGAACCGCTGCAACGTGAGCTCGCGGCCGGGCGGCCCGCCCGGGTGATCAAGCCCAGCGACGAAGAGGCGGCCGCGTATCGCAGCTTCAACCTGCTGACCGCCAAGCCGGTACTCTACGCCGCCAATGTCCCCGAGGACGAGATCAACTCCGGCAACCGCTTCGTGGACGCGCTTCGGGTCGCCCTCGAGGCCGACCGGGAAACGGCGGAGGTGGTCACCTTCTCAGCCAAGGTGGAAGCCGAGCTTGCGGAGCTCGCCCCGGAGGACCGGACCGAGTTCCTCGACTCGCTCGGGCTCAGCGAGTCGGGACTGGACCGGCTGGCTCACGCGGCGTACCACCTGCTGGGTCTGCAGAGCTACTTCACGGCGGGTGAGAAGGAGGTCCGCGCCTGGACCGTGCACCGCGGGGACAAGGCGCCGGCTGCAGCCGGAGTGATCCACTCCGACTTCGAGAAGGGCTTCATCCGGGCCGAGACGGTGGCGTACGGTGACTTCGTCCGGGTAGGCGGCTGGAAGCCGGCGCGGGAACAGGGGCTGTCGCGCGCCGAGGGGAAGGAATACGTGGTCCAGGACGGCGACGTCATGCTGTTCCGGTTCACCAGCTAACGGAGCGAGTCGTGCGCATCGGGGTCATGCTGCGGCACTACGACCAGCACGGAGGCGGCGTCCGCGTTTACACCCAGCGCCTGCTCCAGGCGATGCTCGAGCTCCGCACCGGTCACCAGTTCGTCTTCCTCTACCGCAACCCCGCGCTGGTTGGCACGTACGCATCGTGGCCCGAGGTCGAGGAAGTCGCCTTGGAGGCCCGGTCGGTCCTGACCTGGGACCAGATTGCGGTCCCTTCCGCGGCTCGCCGGCTGGGCATCGACTTGCTGTTCAATCCGAAATACTCGATTCCGCTTCTGGCTCCGTGTCCGTCGGTCTGGGTCTGCCACGGATTGGACTGGTACGTCATGCCCTGGGGTTCCCGGCTGAAGGACCGAATGAGCCACCGGTTTCTGGTTCCCCGCTACGCGGCCAGGGCCGGCGCCATCCTCGCCGTTTCCGAAGTCACCCGTGAGCACGTCATGCACTACCTCAAGGTCGAGCCCGACCGGGTGGCCACCGTCTACTCCGGCGTCGATGACGTGTTCCGCCGGCCACTGCCCGAGGCGCGCCTGAACCAGATCCGGCAGAAGTATTCGTTGCCGGACCGGTTTCTGCTCTATGCCGGAGCCATTTACCCGCCCAAGAATTTCACTCGTCTGGTTCGGGCCTACGCCGGGGTCGGGCCCCAGCGCGGCATCCCACTGGTAGTCGCGGGTGGAGAGAACCGTTTCCTGTCCGAGGGAGAGCTCCGGGAGCCCGAGGCGCTCGGCATTGCGGAATGGGTGCGCTGGCCTGGCTGGATCGAGCAGGAGGACCTTGCAGGCTTCTATGCCCTGGCCGAAGCGTTGCTGCTGCCGTCGATCTTCGAGTCCTGCGGCCTGCCGGTACTGGAAGCCATGGCCGCGGGCTGCCCGGTCGTGACCGCCGATCGCTACGGGACCAAGGAGCTGGCCGAGGGGGCCGCGGTGCTGGTGGATCCGGAGTCGGTCGACAGTATCGCGACCGGCATTCGGCGCGTGCTGGAAGACCAGTCTCTGCGCGCCGAGCTCGTCGCCGCCGGCCGCGAGCGCAGCCGTGACTTCACCTGGCAGCGGTGTGCCGCGGGCACCATCGAAGTGCTGGAACGGGTCAAAAATGCTCGCGGCTGAGCCGATCGAGGTGCTCGTCAATGCCCGCCACCTGGCCGGTGCCCACACCGGCATCGAAGTGTACATGCACCAGCTGCTGGGAGCCCTCGGCCGCACCGGCCGGGTGCAGATCACAGCGCTCAGTTGGGCCCCGCTCGGCCTCAATCTGCCGGGCGTTCGCGAGGTCGTGCCCGCGGTGCGACCGGAAATTGGAGGGCTCAGAGCCATACTATGGAAGCTCTGGTTCGATCAGTGGTATGCCCTGCGTGCGGTGGCTCCGGCCGGCGGCGTTCTCCTCCACAGCATGGATGGATTTCTCCCCTACTCGCTGCGGGCCAGGGATCGCTGCGTAGCCACGGTACATGACCTGGGATGGCAGGTGCATCCGGAGCTATATGACCGGAAGCTCCGGATGACGTATGCTGCGCTCTTCCCCTGGGTGCTCCGCCGCGCGAACCGGATGATCGCCGTTTCGCAGTACACCGCGGATGACCTCATGCGACGCGCCGGAGTACCCGCGTCAAGGATCGACGTGATATATCACGGACTCGATCCCGTTTTCACGGCACCCAACGGACTCACCGGCTCCGCCCCCTCGACTTCCCCGTACGTGCTGGCCGTGGGTGGGGTCTCCCCTCGTAAAAACACCCGCCGGCTGATCGAGGCATTTGTTCGTTGGCGCGGCCGTGGAGGGCATCGCAAGGACTATCAGCTGCGCATCACTGGCGCCTCGCTCGATCGCGACTACGCCCAGGCCGGAGCGGGTTTGCCTGAGGGCGTGCGGTTGCTGGGATATGTGGACAAGGCCGAGCTGCCCAGCCTGTACGCGGGCGCGTCTGCTTTCCTGTATCCCGGGATCTACGAGGGGTTCGGACTGCCCATCATTGAAGCCATGGCATGCGGCGGGCCGGTGATCACGTCCACCACGGGGGCCACGCCGGAGGTTGCGGGAGGCGCAGCCATTCTGGTCGACCCCTTCTCGGTGGAGAGCATCGAGGCCGGCATCGAACGCGCTACCAGGCCGGAGGAGGCGGCTCGGCTGCGGGCCCTCGGATTCGAGCGGGCACGCCTGTTCAACTGGAGCGACGCGGCCGATGCCACCGTCGAGACCTACCGTCGAGCCCTGAACTGAACTAGTTTCCGCCGTTCACATATCTCCTCCCCGGCGTCCACACCAGGCCCGGGGCTACCGAGCCGGTAAATCCTACCGGCTAGACCGAAGGAAGGTGTCATGACCCGTCAGTACGAGGTGGTCTATATCTTCGACAGTGTGCTCGAAGAAGCCGCCATCAACGAGCGCCTCACGCGCTTCAACGCCCTGATCCAGAAGGAAGGCATCGAGCCTCCCCAGGTGAGCCACTGGGGGAAGCGGACGCTTGCATATCCGGTCAAGAAACACGAGACCGGCTATTACGTGGTCGCCAAGTTCGACGCCGATGCCACTGCCCTGCCGGAGTTCGAGCGTGCCATCAAGCTCGACGACGGGGTGCTCCGATTCCTCGTGGTGGTCAGTGAAGGCGCCCAGCCGGTGCCGGTGACCGCAGGCAAGAGCGACGAGGAGGATGACGAATGAGGCGGCCGCAGAAGACCTGCGCCATCTGCGAGTCCGGCGTGCGGGTGGTGGACTTCAAGGACGAGCGCACCCTGTCTCGTTTCCTGACCGAGCGCGGGAAGATCCTGCCCAGCAGGCTCTCGGGCACCTGTGCCCGGCACCAACGCCAGCTCAGCACCGCCATCAAGCGGGCGCGCATGTTGGCGCTGCTGCCGTACATCAAGGGGTTCGGCGGCTGACAACGGCGGCGCAGCCAACTGCCGATGCTCGCGCGGGCTGGGGAGCGGTGCTGGCGCTGGCCGGTTACCTGCTCCTTGCTCCGCCGGTCCTGCTGTTCGGGCCGCTGGCAGGGTTGCTGCTGCTGAGCCGTCCGCGCACGGTGCGCGAGTGGCTCTGGGTTGGTGGAGCCGCCACCTGGTCGGCAGTCTGGCTGAACCAGCCCGGCGGCCTGGCAGCGCAGTTTGCCCGGGCCAGCGCGGTGCTGCTGGCCGGCATGTTTGTGGCTCTAACGCTGTGGCGGCCGTCAGCCAGGTTCTCCCGGGCATTGACTGCCACTGCACTCGCGGGGGCCGCGCTGTTCATCTGGATGTGGCATCTCGGTCTGCAATGGGGAGAGATCCAGCGCGCCGTGGAACACAACCTGTGGACCTACAATCGGGAGCTCATCTCTCGTCTCAGCGAGGTGGTGCGGTCGAGGCCAGGCGCAGCGGGCATGCTCGATGACATGTCTTCGGCGGTGCGTACCATCGGCTCCATTTACCCCGCCCTCATGATTCTGGGCAGCATCGGAGGTCTCCGGCTGGCCTGGACCTGGCAGCATCGGATAGCCCGGCACCCGATCGGCCCACCCCCTGCCCGCTTTACCGCCTTCCAGTTCAGTGACCAGCTGGTTTGGGGTTGGGTTGTGGGACTGGGACTCTGCCTGCTGCCCCTTCCCGGTGCCTGGGCGTTCGCCGGCGGAAATCTGTTGCTGGTCTGGGCAGTACTGTATGCGGTTCGCGGGCTCGCCGTGTTCTCCGCCGGCTCGGGGCGGGTACCAGGGCCGGTGCTCGCGACGCTCACCATCATCGCCATGTTTCTCTTGCCGTTCGTAGCGGCAGGGCTGACGCTGCTCGGCCTGGCCGACACCTGGCTAGATTTCCGACGTCGACTCGTGCCGACGTCGGCCACTCGAGGGTAAGTCCATGATTGAAGTGATTCTGCGTGAGGACGTGAAAACACTGGGCCGAGCCGGGGAGATGGTTCGGGTCAAGCCCGGCTATGCCCGGAACTACCTGCTTCCCCAGGGGCTGGCCTTCGAGGCCACCGAGGGCAACAAGAAGCGCATCGCCGCCGAGTCCAAGGCGCGCACTTCCCGCGACCAGGCGGAGAAGACCGAGGCGCAGAAGGTGGCCACCACCCTGAGCGATGTCACCCTGAACCTCTCCGGCAAGGCCGGCGAGGAAGGCAAGCTGTTCGGATCCATCACGTCACAGGACGTGGCCGATGCCCTGGCGCGCGCGGGGCACACCGTCGACAAGCGCCGCATCGAGCTTGACCACCCGATCAAGACCATCGGCGAGCACACGGTCACGATTCGGCTGCACCCCGAGGTTCATGCCCAGCTGCGCGTCTCTGTCGTCGCGGAGTGACCCGCCGGGCATGACGGTCGGGATCACGTACGTCGACGGTCCCCGGCTGGCGCGCTCCCTCTACGCCGCTGCGGACTGGGTGGCCGCCGGCCGGGAGGAAATCAACCGCATCAACGTGTTTCCCGTCCCCGACGGAGACACCGGGACCAATTTCAGCCTCACCCTTCGGGCCGTCGCCGACGCTCTCAGAGCGCTCGGCGACGCTCCGCTTTCGGAGACCGCCCCCACCATGGCCCGAGCCGCCGTGCTCGGCGCCCGGGGTAACTCCGGCATGATGCTGGCCCATTTTCTTCTGGGGTTCACCGAGGCGCTGGGAGACCGCACTACCGCCACCGCCCCGGAGATCGCCCGGGCCATCAGGCTGGGTGCCGACCGGCTCTGCGAATCGCTGGACGATCCCCGTGAAGGCACTATTCTGACGGTCGCGCGCGAGGCGGCGCTGGCCGCCGAGCCGGTCGCCCGCGAAACCGGCGACATCCGTGAATTCATGAGGCGGCTTCTGGAGGAGGGAGAGGCGGCGCTGGCTCGTACGCCCGAGCTCATGGCCGTGCTCAAGGAAGCCGGAGTGGTCGACGCAGGGGGCAAGGGCTTCGTCCGGATGCTGGAAGGCGTAGTTCGCTACATCCACGGCGAGCCGGTTCTTACGGATGCGTCAGCCGTGGAGCCGTCCGGGCAGCCGGTGTTTGCGGCCGCCGGGATGGATGTAGCCTCGGAGCGAGACTTTCAGTACTGCACCGAAATCCTGGTGCGGGGCGAGGGCCTTCCGCCGGCCAACGAGGTGCGAGCCGCCATGCACGCGTTCGGCGGATCCACCGTGGTGGCCCTCATGGGAGATATTCTCAAGATCCATGTGCATACCGACACCCCCGATGCCGTCTTTAGTTATGCATCACGCTGGGGCCGGGTAGACAGCACCAAGGCAGAGGACATGCGGGTCCAGCACCGGCGGTTGAGGCACACCAGCCGGCGGGCCGTGACCATCGTAACCGACAGCTCCGCCGACCTCCCGGATTCCGTGCTCGATCGGTACGGGATCGCCCTGGTGCCGTTGCAGGTGATCTTCGGCTCTACCACCTTCCGAGACCGGGTGGAGCTCAAGCCGGAGGAGTTCTACCGGCGCCTGCGCGGGGCAACCGAGCTCCCCACGACATCGCAGCCCACTCCGGCCGCCTTCATCCAGGCCTTCAGGGACGCGCGGCAGGAAGCGGATGAGGTGGTGGCGGTGCTGCTCGGGTCCAACCTCTCGGGTACATTCGCCTCGGCCCAGGCGGCCATCCGGGCCGGAGGGGTGCAGGGCGTCCACCTGGTCGACACCCGCCTCGCTTCGCTCGGGGTGGGAATGCTGGCGCTCCGCGGAGCCGAGCTGGCGGAGATGGGGTGGCGGAGCGAGAGAATCGCGGCCGAGCTGACCCGGATTCGGTCCCAGGCCGGCATGCTCCTGACCGTGGATCGATATGACAACCTGCTTCGGTCGGGGCGGATTTCGCGGGGAAAGGCGTGGCTCGCAGGGATGCTGGATGTAAAGCCTGTTCTGTCCTTCGATACCGACGGCCACGTCGTCCCCATCGAACGGGTCAGGGGAAGAGAAAATCTCGAGGCGCGGGTGCTGGCTCTGCTGGACGCCCGGCTGACACCCCGGCCTCGAAAGGTTCGCTTCGGCGTGGCCCATGCGGAAGCGCCCGAAGCGGCGGAACGGATACGCGCGGCGCTGGTGCGGAAATACCAGCCCCAGGATTGCTTCGTGTCTCTGGCAACCGGGGTGCTGGGCACCCACGTCGGGCCCGGAGCCTGGGGCATCTTTTATCAGGTCGAGGACGGGCTCACGACCCCGGTCGGCCAGGGAGGACCCCCGCACGAATGATTCGAGACCCACACCTGGACCGGCAGGCGCAGTCGCAGCCCCCGGAAGCGCTTCGCCTTGCGTTGGACGCCATACAGGATCTGAAGGGAAGCCAGCTTGTTGTCCTCGATCTTCGGGGACTGAACGACGCTACCGATTACTTCGTGATTGCCTCCGGCACCTCGGATGCTCACGTCCGCGGCATCGCCCAATCGGTGATGGATAAGCTGAACCGCCAGGGACACCATACCCACCATGTGGAGGGACTGAATGGCGGCCGCTGGGTTCTGCTTGATTTCGTGGACTTCGTGATTCATCTGTTCCACCCGGAGACCCGCTCATTCTACCAGCTCGAGCGCCTCTGGTACGACGCACCCGAGCTGCTGATCAGCTCCTCCTAGATCGAGGTAGTTATGCTCCGTCGCGCCGCCCCGGCACTGATCCTCATGTTGTTCGCGCCGGGACTGCTTTCCGCCCAGTATTTCGGCCGGAACAAGGTCCAGTACAGCTCGTTCGATTTCAAGGTCATCCAGACCGAGCATTTCGACGTCTACTACTACGAGCGTGAGCGGGTGGCCGCCATGGACGCGGCCCGCATGGCGGAGCGCGGGTACGCCCGCCTGTCCAAGGTGCTTAATCACGATTTTCGTGAGCGCAAACCGATCATCCTCTACGCCTCCCACGCCGATTTCCAGCAGACCAACGCGCTGGGCCAGGCACCGGGCGAAGGGACCGGCGGCGTCACGGACTTCCAGCGCAACCGCGCGGTCATGCCGTTCACCGGGTCCTACCAGGAGTTCGAGCACGTCCTGCAGCACGAGATGGTGCACCAGTTTCAGTACGACACCTGGTCCCGTGGCCGGGCCGGCGGCGGGCTGTCCACACTGATCGCCATCAATCCTCCGCTCTGGTTCGCCGAGGGTATGGCGGAGTACCTGTCGATCGGCCCGATCAATTCCGAGACAGCCATGTGGCTCCGGGACGCTGCCCTTGAAGGCAGTCTGCCCACGATCGAGCAGATGACGCTGGACCCATACAAGTATTTCCCCTACCGCTTCGGCCACGCTCTGTGGTCCTACATCGGCGAGCGCTGGGGCGACGAGGCGGTGGGCGCCATCCTCAAAGGCACCCTTGCGGGCGGAGTCGACGGGGCATTTCGCCGTACCATCGGACTCACGCTGGAGCAGCTCTCCAGCCAGTGGCGCGATGCGGTTCAGAAGAAGTACCTGCCCGAGATCGGGGCCCGGGCCAAGGCCAGCGCGGTGGCCTCCGCGCTGCTGACCGAAAAGCGATCGGATGGCACGCTGCACCTGGCCCCGGCCCTGTCCCCCGACGGGTCGCAAGTGGCGTATTTCAGTGAAAAGGATTTCTACTTCGTCGACCTGTACCTGGCCGACGGGACCACCGGCAAGGTCAAGCGGCGGATTTTGAAGTCAGGAATCAGCAGCAACTACGAGACCTACCGCTTCATCAACTCCCAAGCCAACTGGTCACCCGACGGGAAGTTTCTCGCCTTTGCCGCCAAGCGCGGCGCACGGGATGTCATCGTCGTGGTGGACGTTGCCCGCAACAAGGAAGTGAAGCGCATCAACCTGAAGCTGAGCGGAGTCACGACCCCGTCGTGGAGCCCGGACGGCAAGCAGCTGGTCTTTACCGGCTACGACGGCGGGCTGAGCGATCTCTTCGTCATTTCCCGCGACGGGAGCGGGCTCCGGCGGCTCACCGAGGACAAGTACGCCGATCTGCACCCGGTCTGGTCGCCGGACGGGAAGTCGATTGCCTTCACCACCGATCGCGGCGGGGAGACCAACTTCAAGACCCTGGCGGTGGGCAATATGCGCATCGCCCTCTATGACCTGGATACCGAGTCCATCGAGGTGCTCGAGCCCGCGGATCGCAGCAAGAGCGTGAGTCCGCAGTGGGCTCCCGACGGCGGCTCCGTCGCGTTCGTGTCCGACCGCAACGGGGTGAGCAATATTTTCCTGTATGACCTGGGCGCGAAGGCGGTCTACCAGCTCACTGACTTCTATACTGGAAGCCAGGGAATCACGCCTCTGTCACCAGTCCTTTCCTGGGCAACGGACGCCGACCGTCTTGCCTTCGTCTACTTCGAGAAGGGGAAGTACGACGTCTACACGCTGTCCAACCCGCGCTCGCTCAAGCGGCAGCCGTATAAGCAGCTGGCGCCCGACAGCAGCGGGTTGCTTGTGGCCACGATTCCGGTCTCCACCGACACCAGCCGGGCGCTGCAGGTTCCGGAGGAGGTTCGTCCCCAGGTGGGCGAGGGTGGCTCGATCTACCGGACGCCGGGGGGCTTCCGCTCGTCGAGTGAGGTCGGACGCACCGGTGACACCGCTTTCGTGGCGCCGCCGGTTTCCATCGCTGCCTTGCTCGATTCGGCCACCTACAATCTGCCGGACACCAGCGAGTTCACGGTCAAGGACTATCGGGTCCACTTCTCGCCCGATTACGTCGCCCGACCTTCCATCGGCTATGCCCGAGACAACTTCGGCCGGGGATTCTTCGGCGGTACGGCTGTCTCACTCAGTGACATCCTTGGCAACCATCAGTTGATCTTCGCCGGCTACGTCAACGGCCGCATCAGCGAGGCGCAGGTGCTGGCCGCATACGCCAATATGAGCCACCGCATCAACTGGGCAGCCGGGATCTCCCAGGACCCCTACTACTTCCTCGAGCCGAGCGAAGTCCGGTTCGATGACCCAGGGCCCGGCGAGAACACCTTCGTTACCAACGTCCGGCGCCTGGTGGTGCGCTCGATCTTCGGGCAGGCGTACTACCCCATCAGCCGGTTTCAGCGGATCGAGGGCAGCCTGCGGGCCGCGAACGTCGACGATGCGCTCTTGAGCATCCTGGAGCCCTACAGCAGGGCAACCCTCAACGCGACGGACGACCCGGCTCTCGTAACCGACAACCGGCCGGGAATCAACTACCTCCAGCCGTCCACGGCGCTGGTCTTCGACAACTCGCTGTTCGGATACACCGCACCGTTCTACGGGCGCCGGTACCGGCTCGAGTTTGCCCAGACTCTCGGCGATTGGAAGTTTTCCCAGGTTACGGCCGACTACCGCCGCTATGACGGACTCGTCGGCCCCATTGTCTTTGCCTCCCGCTTGCTCTATTTCGGACGGCTGGGACGGGATGCAGCGCGGTTCCGCCTGTTTGGTGGCAGCACCGAGCTCATCCGGGGCAACACCTCGGGCTCCTATCGTCGGAACGAGTGCGTCAACGCCAATGACCCGGGCACCCAGACCGGCTGTGCCGAGCTCGATCGGCTGGTTGGAACCCAGATCGGGGTCGCCAGTGCCGAGCTGCGGTTTCCCATACTCACTCCACAGTTCGGGTTTCTGCCTGACGGCTTCCCTCCGATCGAGGGCGCCATCTTTTACGACATAGGGCTGACCTGGGACGACCAGAGCACCATCAGGTGGAGCCGCCAGAGCGGCGATGACCCCATCCGGGTGCGCACCCCGTCCCAGACCATCGGCTTCTCGGTGCGGACCAACCTGTTCGGCTTTGCGGTGGCCCGGGTGGATTACTCCATCCCGC
>JALYPB010000420.1 GCA_030856585.1 Gemmatimonadota bacterium
AGATTGTAGTGGTCCGCGACCTTGGCGTCGTCCTTCACGTCCTGGGAGAGACTCGACTTCGACACCAGGTCGAGCGCCTGCTGGTAGCGTTTGGCCGCCGCGTCGGGCTTGCCCGCCTCGAGCAGAATGTCACCCAGGTTGACCGCGTCACCCGCCATCGCGGAGGTGTCGCCGATTTTGGCGCCGAGGGCGTACTCCTTCTCCATCGACTTCAGGGCCTGGTCGGTCTTGCCCCAGTCGATGTACGTCACCGTCTGGCTCAACAGCGCAGCGCGCCGGTCGCCATCGTTCCGGGCCGCAGCATCGAGCTTCTGCGCCTCCGCGATCGCCTCGCTGTGCTTACCCTGGAACATCAGGTTACCGGCGATTCCAATGTGCGAGACGCCGAAGTTGGGATCGACCGACAAGGCCTTGCGGTACTGGGCGATCGACTCGTCGAACCGTCCGGTCTTCATCAGCAGTTCGGCGTAGCTGTCGTAGGGATTGGGGTCGTTGGGGACCAGCTCGATGTACTTCTTGAACGCCGCCTCAGCCTCGGCGTATTTCTCCAGCGGCCGGTACGCATAGCCCAACGAGTTATATGCCGGCGAGTAATCGGGGGCGATCTCGGTCGCCTTCTTCAGCTCGGCAACCGCCTTCTCGTACTCCTGCTGGCCGAAGTACGCGTTTCCCAGGGTGAGGTGGGCCCGCTCGTCCTGGGGGTACTTCGCCACCAGGTCCTCCGCGTACTTCAGTGATTTCGTCGGATCGGCGTTCGCCCCCGCCTGGAGGGAGAGGATCAGCAGGCGCTCGCCCTCCGAGGCCTTGTCGGAGAGTGCGACCGCCTCATTCAGGTGCTCGAGGAACTCTTTGGTCGTGGGAGCGGTGAGTGCGAGGTTATAGTGGGCGAGGGCGAACTGCGGGTCCTTGGCGACGGCCTGCTTGAGCAGTTGGCCGCCATCGTGCAAGCGAATCTGGTCGGAGAGGGCCCTGCCCTTGCTGAAGAGTCTCTTCGCCTCCTCGGATGAGCTGGTGATGGGAATCTTGGCGGCGGTCTCCTTGGTGCCTTTCGTGACACTCGCGGTCTCCTCTGCGTTGTCCGATTTCTGCCCCCCGCAGGCTGCGAGCATCAAGAGTAGCGCGGTAGCGCGGAGCCGAACGGGAAACGCTTGCAATGCAGGTGACATGCGATCCTCCGGGTGGTGCGAGTCTAAGATCGGACGCGGAGTGACGTATGGACGGAGCGAGTAGCCCCTGCCCCTGGGTGCTCGGGGGTATTCTCGACAGTGCTGGGATATGAGGTCGATCGGGTCGTGTCCACCTGGCGGCTCGATGGGGGGAGGGCCGCCCGATCGCCGAGGGCCCCGTCGTTCGACGCGGCCACCGGTCTTGCACTCCCACCATGGCCACACTGCTAGAAACCTTCCCCGCAGCATGGCGTACCTTCGGCGCACCATGTCGATGTGAGAGAGTGAAAGCGGTGCAGGGTTGTCAGCGATGCTATGAGAGCCAGCGCCTCCGCGATGACGGACTCGGCGCGGACGAGCGCAGTCGGATGCCTACTCCCGGTTGGACCTGCCCAGCCGAGCCCTGGATCCGCGTGGACGACCGCGATGGGACCGCGGTCCCGGGAGCGAGATGCGGTGGCGGACACTATGGTCCTTTGGAGCCGGCGGAGACGGCCGGTTTTGGCAGGTGACGGAACGCCTCAATCTACCGTCGGTTACCTCCTAACGGCAGCCCTCCCTGACACCAGCTATACAGTTTGATGCGGCGGTCCCACATGGACGTGCTGATGGCGGTGTTACCGCTGCGCTGTGCTACAACCTTATGGATCCCGCCTCACCCACCGACCGCAATGCTGAGTATGCCACGAAGCTGCGGTCGGTCAAAAGGTCGGACTATCGGCTGAGTACCTCTCATTCTTGCAGTGACCGCGCTCGCTCCAGCCTGGCTGAATATCGTGTTGGGTTCACAGGCGGATCATGTGCGAATTCATCGGCCATGGTTGGATTCGTCGGCGGCTGGACAGGGATGGTTCGCCACCGAAGCTGGTCGGGATTTGGTACGAAGCCTGGCACAAAGCCGCCCGCGGAACCAAGCCGGACAGTTCGTCCCAGGCAGCGAGAATCACCGAGTTCTAGCGTCGAACGCGGGAAAGAGGAATGGACCTACGACCTGTTGGACGTGTGGCCAACAGGCAACTTCGCTGCGGGTTCCGTCTTCGTTCATAATTCGATGTGGGCGGTGGATTACGATGCCGACGGGATTTGGCTGTCGCATACCTGGGATCTGGCCACCCAGTTGCTCACCTGGCGCGCCGCAGCCGGTGTACCTGGACGAGGCCCACCTGGTCATCGATAGTTTCGATTTCTGGCGCACCCGCAAGCCGGCCGCCATCAAGGCGCTCGACTTGGACGGGATACGTCGGGCAATCAATAAGGCCAGCAGTCGGAAGATTCCGTGAAGGATCGAGCGGCGGTGTCACAGGTGTCACCGCCGCCGGCTTGAGC